>NZ_DBKJ01000103.1:0-4071 GCF_002297325.1 Treponema sp. UBA753
ATGTTCAGATTGAACTTATCCGGATCCTGCAGGAAGCGCTTTCCAACATCAGCCGCCATGCAAACGCGAGCAATGTGGAAATCCGTTTTGTAGACGGCATTGACGACTTCCGCTTTATTATAAAAGACGACGGCAAGGGATTTTCGGAAGAAGAAGTTGAACTTAAAAACAAGCAGAGCGCAAAAAAGCATTACGGCGTTTCTAATATAAAAGAGCGCGTGGAACTTTTGGGCGGTACTGTCAATTTTATAAGCGAGGGAGGAACAACAATTGCAATCACAATTAAAGATTCTGTTCGTTGATGATCATGTGGGCTTACGCGACGGCATGACTCAGATGCTTAAAAATAAAGATTTCTCTTTTGATTTTGTGTGCGCAAGTGATTATGAAAGCGCACTGGAAACCTTAAAGGAAAACCGCGGCATCAAAATCGTCATTCTTGATTTGAACCTGGACGGCAGAAGCGGACTTGAACTGATTCCCGAACTCAAAAAGCTTTCTCCCGACATTTCAATTTTGATTTACACCATGTTCAACGATGTGATTCATGTTGAAAATTCACTCTTGAACGGAGTTCAGGGCTACATTACAAAAGACGCAACAATTGATGAACTTGCGACTGCAATCACTACTGTTGCAAACGGCAATTCATATTACAACAAAGCCGCAACAGAACTGATGCAGTCGCTTCTTGTAAAACATGGTTGTGAACACGACATCACAAATGATTTGAGCTACCTTTTTGATAACTACAAATCACTTTCCAAAAAAGAGCGTGAAGTTTTTATTCTTCTTTCGCAGGATATGCACGTTGCAGACATTGCCAAAAAGCTCGGCAAATCAGAAAAAACTGTCATCAATCAGCGAACCGAAGTCTATTCAAAACTCGATATTAAAGACAGGCACGACCTTCTTGAAAAAGCAAAACTTCTGGGGCTTACAGTATGAGCGGCAACTTAATAAACAGCAGGTTGCTGTACAAAAACTGGACACCGCACAGAATAATTTTTACAGTTCTCTTTACCGCCGTTTCAATCGGAATAAATTATCTCGGTTCTTTTCTGGCAGGATTAATTGCTTTTCCTCTTTATCTTGATTCAGTAATGACCATTGCGGTAACTGCTTTGTGCGGACTTGTACCGGGCTTAATCTGCGCCTTTGGTTCAAATCTGCTTTTGTTCATTTTTGCACACACGGGAATCTTCTTTTCTGCATGTCATCTTTCTACCGCTTTAATAGCCTGGCTGATTTTCCGCTCAGAAAGAAAAAAATATCCTAACGAAAAACTTCTTTCTGCAGACAGCTTTATGTGGGCTGGATTTTTAGCCGCAATCAGCAATTCAATTATCGGCGACACAATTTCAACTTTTGTTTACGGCGCAAACACATCAATTCCGCAGGTTGATAACGCCGTTCAGGGAATCTACGTCGTAATCAGAAGCCTGCCGGTTGCAGCATACATAGGCGGCACAATCACAAACTTTGTAGATAAACTTGTATGTGCTACGATTTGCCTTTTTATTTACCGCTTCGTTAAGAAAGTTTTTTCGGACTTACCATCATTCTAAAACATAACAGATTAGTTTTCCTCTGTCGCAGTAACTTTATTCCAGAAGCCCTCTTTGTTATGCTAAAATGTTTTCAAAAGGAAACACTATGGCAAGTATTTTGATTCGTGCGGAGGGTACAAGCCCGACTGCAATACCTTTAGAGAACAGCGGGAACAGATTGTCCGCGAATCACTGTGCGAAGATTACGATGTAGGCTGCGGCTATGAATCTACTGGCATCAACTATCAGCTCTATATTGACGGAGTAAAAGAACTTCGCGAACTGAACATGGAAGCCAACTGCGGCTTTGAAGTGGCTCACCCGGAAGAAAGAAAATCCGGCTGCAATATGATTTAAGGAAAGGACACACAAATGGTAAAACACATAATCTTATGGACATTAAAAGAAATGAGCGATTCTGAAAAGGAATCTGTAAAAGCCGGAATACGGCGAAGTCAAGGCACGCTAACGCTTAAAGCCTTGACTTCGCCGTTTTGAGGGTTTGTACTGCCCCCTCAATCAAAGAAGGTCTGGAAGGCCTCAAAGGAAAAATACCGGGACTTGTAGACATCAAGGTAAACACAAACGGCTTTTGACGAAAAAAACAAATTCGACATGACAATCAGGGACTTTATTCAAAAACGGAATTTCAGAATCGAAGAAATTGAAAATGCTTTGTTTGAAGCAACCGGAAAATACCTAGGACAAAAAGAAGACTCAGAAAAATAACGGAAAAAAAAACGCATAATACAGGGCAAATGCATTATAAATAATTTAAGTAAAGTTTGCGCGAAGGAACGGTTTCTGGGGCAAAAACACTCTGATTGTTGCGGCCGCGTGAGCGGGTAATTCTATAGTTACTTTGCAACAATCAGAGTGTAGCACATTATTGCGCGATTTTGAACCAGAAAATCGTGTCTGGGAGCCAGTTTTATGCTGAATACATTTATAATGCGTTTGCCCTGGCACATAATAAATATAAAATTGCAATTTTCCTTGAATGCAATTATAATTTTAATATATTAAAAAATTATAGGAGGCATCTCATGATTGCAGTCAAGGCTTATTATGACGGAAAATCTTTTGTTCCTCTTGGAAATATTACTTTTAAATTAAAACAGTCGGCTATAGTTGTTGTGGATGAAGAAAATGATTCTGATGAAAAATCTGTTTCATGCCGCGGACTTGCTGCTATCTATGCGAATCCGTCGTTGGTTCACATTGAACAGGAAACAGCTTCTTCTGCTTTTTCTGGAAAATAAAAATGACTCTCATAGATACAAATGTTATTCTCCGCTATCTTTTGGATGATATTCCAGAACAGGCGGACAAAGCAGAATCTGTTATAAAGCAAGGTTCTTTTACTTTGCCAGAAATTATTGCCGAAGTTGTGTATGTGCTGACCAAGCTTTATAAAGTTCCTAGAAATGAAATAAAATCAATAGTTGCTCCTATTTTCAATGAAGTTGAAATTCAGAATAAGGAAATTATTGTTAATGCGCTTTCTGTTTTTTCTGAAACAGCATTTGATTTTGTTGATTGCATTATAATTTCGAGAAAAAAAATTCTTAATGAAACTGTTTTTACGTTTGATAAAAAACTTTCCGCAAAATTAAAATAACTCCTTCCATTTTTCCATAGCATTAAAATTGCAATTTTCCTTGAATGCAATTATAATTTAACTGATTTATAGTTTTGAATTTTTGTGAGGTTTATATGCCGTTTAAACTTATAGGAATTTTATTTTTAGTTGTGCTTGTTGCTCTTCTTACAGGATTCAATCTTTCTAACAAGTGCTCAATTTGGTTTTTTCATAGCTTTGAAAATATTCCGGTTTTTGCAGCATTGCTTTCCGCTTTTTTGGCTGGCGTTGTAATTACGCTTCCGTTCACATTTGGAAAAAAAAGAAAAGCTGATTCCATTCCTGAATCAAATAAAAAAGAAAAAAAATCCGGGCAGAAAGTTCAGCAAGAAGAAGCTCCTTTGCAGCAACCGCAGGAAAACGCTGAATGAAAAAATTATTGCTTGCATTTTGCGCCTGTGTTGCTTCCGCTTCTATTTTTGCGCAGAATAAAAAATCCGCGGAAATCATAAAAAAGGAAGCTCTAAAGCAGGAAACTGTTCTTGACTCAATTGACTATTTAAAGCGCAACCTTGACTTTGCCGATACTGCCGCGGACACTCGTTCTCTTCTATATTATACTGGAACTTTGCAGGAGCAGCTTGGTCTTTATACTGATGCCGGAAATTCCTACGCAAAGGCAGCCGGCATTGCGGCGCACGATGCTTCAAATATGCCAAAGGTTACTTCTGAGCAGCTTGTGCTTAATGCGGTGCGGGCAAATCTTTGTGCTGGCAACTGGGAAACTGCCGACTCTTACTTGAACAGCGCAGTAAGAAATTCCAAGAATGAAACAGTTTCCGCTACTGTCAAGCTTTATTCTGTTTGGAGCGAACTTTGCAAGGCATCTTCTGTTCCCGGCGCAGACATTTCCGATTCCGTGGAACTTTTAAAAGCATA
>NZ_DBKJ01000077.1:0-11543 GCF_002297325.1 Treponema sp. UBA753
CTACGATCCGTTTCTTTCTGTAGACGCCGCTTGGAGCTTGAATCATCAGGTTAAGCACGCTGAAACTTTGGACACTCTTCTTGCAAAAGCTGACTATCTTACTTTCCATGTTCCAGAGACTCCAGACACAAAAGGCTTTGTTAATGCAAATACAATCAAGAACATGAAAAACGGCGTAAAGCTCATAAACATTGCGCGTGGCGGACTTGTAAACAACGAAGATGTTCTTGCAGCAATCAGAGCCGGAAAAATTTCATGCATGGTTACAGACTTTGCAGCAGAAGAACTAATTGCTTGCGACAAAGTAATTTGCCTTCCGCATTTGGGCGCTTCAACTCCAGAAGCAGAAGACAACTGCGCAGTAATGGCTGTAAAAGAGCTCCGTGACTTCCTTGAGCGCGGAATTATCAAGAACAGCGTAAACTTTCCAAAGACAACAACAGACAACCCTATTCCATGCGGCGGAACAAGACTTTGCATTAGCCACAAAAACGAGCCGGGACTTGTTGCGCAGTTCACGACAATTCTTGGAGAAGCAAATCTCAACATCGAAGGAATGGTCAACCAAAACCGCGGTGAAGTTGCCTACAACATTATTGATGTGGCAGGAAAAGTTACCGAGCAAACTTTGGAAAATCTTGCTGCCATAAAAGACGTTACAAAAGTAAGACCAATCTACAACTAAAAATCTTCTATATAAAAATATTTCCCTGCAGAATAAATTTTTTATTTTCTTTCGCAGGGATTTTTTATTTTAAATTGCCGAAAAAAAATTTCATTTTCACGCTGAAAAATAATTTGCAATGCTTTCCCAATATATTGACATATACAGTAGCGTGGTATAGTATAATAAAAAATTTATTAATGGAGAAAACTATGGAAATGGAAGAAAAAAAATCTTGCTGCGCAAACAAAACAACAAAACGCCCAGAAGAAGAATTAAGAAAACTTGTAAACAGGCTCAGCAGAATTGAAGGTCAGGTCAATGGAGTAAAAAAAATGCTCCAGAACGATGCGTACTGCACGGACATTCTTATTCAAGTTTCTGCATGCCAAGCCGCATTTAACTCGTTCACAAAGGAGCTCCTTGCAAGCCACATAAAAGGCTGTGTTGCAGAAGGAATAAAAAAAGGCGACGAAGAAATTGTTGACGAGCTTGTCCGCACACTTCAAAAACTTATGAAATAAATTTTCTCTTTAGGAGGAAAAAATGATAAACATTATTTTAGTTTTATTTATAATTGTAATCTTTGCGTTTGCACTTAAAAATTCTATAAAGCATTTTAAAGGTGAAGGTTCTTGCTGCGGAGGAGGTGACGGAACTTTAGTTGAAAAAAAACAGCTTACAAATCCTGTTGTTGAAAAAAGGGTAATTCTTACAGCAGGAATGAAATGTTCTGAGTGCGCAAAAAAGCTATGGAACTCGCTGAATAAAATCGAAGAGCTTTCTGTAAAAAAAGTAAACTTTAAAAATGGAACTGTAGTTTTTGAAGCAAGCAGAAATATTTCAGACGAAGAAATCAAATCTGCTGTTGAAAATGCAGGATATAAATTTATAAAAACTATTCCATAATAAAAAGGAAATTTCATTCTTGGCTTTTATCCACAAGCTATGGAGGTTCGAATGGAAAAATTTCTTATTTCAGGAATGAGTTGCGCCGCTTGTTCAGCTAGAATTGAAAAAGCAGTAACAAAAGTAAAAGGCGTGGAATCTTGCGCTGTAAGCCTTCTTACAAATTCAATGTCCGTGGAAGGAACGGCTTCCGCAAAAAGCATAATTCAGGCTGTTGAAAAAGCAGGATATGGCGCAAAAATTTCTGGCAGTGAAAAACCAAGCAAATCAGAAGAGCAGGAACTTTTGCTAGAAAACTCAGAATTAAAAAATCTAAAAACACGCTTAGTAGCTTCATTAATTTTTCTTTTGATTCTCATGTATTTTAGCATGGGCCACATGATGCTAAACTTTCCTCTTCCTGCTTGGTTCAACGGAAACCACGTTGCAATGGGCCTTGTTCAGCTTTTGCTTACAATTATAATCTTATTCATCAATAGAAAATTTTTTATAAGCGGAACTAAAGGGCTTCTCCACGGAACTCCAAATATGGACACACTCGTTGCGCTTGGAAGTGGAGTTTCATTTGCATACAGTCTTGTGGTTCTTTTTAATATGACCGATGCGGTTTTAAAAGGCGACGAGCAGCGTGTAATGAAATGCATGGACAATTTCTATTTTGAAGGAGCTGCAATGATTGTAACTCTCATCACTGTAGGAAAAATGCTTGAGTCCATTTCAAAAGGAAAAACTACAAACGCTCTAAAAAATCTTATAAAGTTAAAGCCTGAAAATGCAACAGTCATACGTGAAGGAAAGGAAATTGTAATTCCAATAAGCGAAGTAAAAAAAGATGATATTTTCATTGTAAAGCCCGGAGAAAATATTCCTGTCGATGGAATTGTAATTGAAGGAGAATCATCTGTAAACGAATCTGCATTGACAGGCGAAAGCATTCCAGTCGACAAATCTGCAAAAAGCGAAGTGTATTCGGCAACTATAAATTTAAATGGTTTTTTAAAATGCAAGGCATTGCGCATCGGAGAAGAAACTGCGCTTTCACAAATAATAAAACTTGTAAGCGATGCCTCTGCAACAAAAGCTCCGATTGCAAAAACAGCAGACAAAGTTTCAGGAATTTTTGTGCCGTCCGTACTTTTAATTTCAGCAATAACATTTTTTACCTGGTTGATTTGTGGCGCGGAATTCAACTTCGCATTGTCCAGAGCAATCGCCGTTCTTGTTATAAGCTGTCCGTGCGCATTGGGGCTCGCAACTCCAGTTGCCATCATGGTCGGAAACGGAGTCGGAGCAAAGAACGGAATTCTTTTTAAAACTGCGACTTCACTTGAAGAAACTGGAAAAATAAAAATTGTTGCACTAGACAAAACAGGAACAATAACAAAAGGTGAGCCGGAAGTAACTGACATTATCGCAGCAGATAATGTTTCAGAAAAAGACTTAGTGAAAATTGCAGCGTCGCTTGAATCAAAAAGTTCACATCCGCTTGCAAAAGCTGTTGTAAAATTTTATAGCAATTCCACTTTTGCCAATGAAGAAGTTTTTGAAACACAAAATTTTGTTTCGCTTCCGGGAAATGGAATTTCATGCACAATAAAAGGAGAAAAATTTTTTGCAGGCAATTTAGTCTTTATAGAAAAAAATGCAGATATTTCATCAATAAAAGAAAAAGCAGCTTTGTTTGCTTCCGAAGGAAAAACACCGCTCGTATTCGCAAAGGAAAATAAAATTCTTGGAATGATTTGCGTTGCGGACAAAATAAAAGACGACAGTGCGCAGGCGGTTTCGCAGCTAAAGGCAATGTCTGTAACTCCGGTTATGATTACAGGCGACAATGAAAAAACAGCGCAGGCAATCGCAAAGAATGCCGGCATAGAAAAAATTATCGCAGGCGTTCTTCCAGACGGAAAAGCAAAGACAATTGCAACTTTAAAATCAAAAGGAAAAACTGCAATGGCTGGAGACGGAATTAATGATGCTCCGGCACTTGCAAGCGCAGACATTGGAATCGCACTTGGAGCAGGTAGCGACATTGCAATAGATTCCGCACAAGTTGTTCTTATGAAAAATTCGTTGCTAGATGTTCCAGCGGCAATCCGGCTTAGCAAGGCAACATTGAAAAATATTCATGAAAATTTATTCTGGGCATTTTTCTATAACATTGCAGGAATTCCACTTGCAGCCGGAATTTATTACAAGGCATTCGGGCTTCTTTTAAATCCAATGTTTGCAGCAGCGGCAATGAGTCTTTCAAGTTTTTGTGTTGTAACAAATGCGCTCAGGCTGAATTTCTTTAAGCCGTATAAATTTTCCAAATCAGAAAATAAATTTCAATCTTTAAAAAGGCAAGAGGAGGTTACTATGTCAACGATTGAAAAAACTATAAAAGTAGAAGGAATGATGTGCGGACATTGTGAGGCGCACGTAAAAGAAGCTCTTGAAAAAATCAAGGGAGTTGAAGAAGCCACAGCAGATCATGAAACAGGAAAAGTTGTCTTAAAACTTTCAAAAGATGTTGATGACAAAAAAATTTCAGATGCAGTAAAAAAAGCTGGATACACAGTGGTTTAAAACAAAAACGCCGTGGTAATAAAAATGTTGCCACGGCATTTTTATTTCATAATAAAAAATTATTCTGCGCAAAATAAAACACCCTTGAAAATCTAGCAAAAATTCAGTGAAATAAACTTATGAAGCAAAACAAAAAATTTATTAAGATTATTTCATTATTTGTATTTTTATTTACACTGAATTTTATTCACGCCGAAAAAACTCCAGTCGAAAATTTATATGAATACAAAATGGAAAACGGCCTTACAGTTTTTGCCGCAGAAAATCACACAGTTCCACTGGTCTATATTGAGATTGCAATACGCGCAGGAGCTATAACACAAACTCCGCAGACCGCAGGACTTTTCCATTTGTATGAGCACATGATGTTTAAAGGAAACAAACTTTACAAAGATGCTGCATCAGTGAACAGGGCTCTTTCTAATCTTGGAGTTGCAAGCTGGAACGGAACAACAGGAATAAACCATGTAAATTATTTTTTCACAGTGCCTTCAAACAAACTTGAAGAAGGACTTGCATTTTGGAATGCGGCGGTTCGCTCACCTCTTCTTGATGAGCAGGAACTTGAAAATGAAAAAAAAGTTGTGCTTTCTGAAATTGAAGGCGGAAAATCAGATCCATCAAAAATTTTTTATAGCTACTTAAATAAAAAACTTTTCCCTGATGCGCCATACAAACTTGATTCAGGCGGTTCATTTGATGCTGTAAGAAATGCGACTTCAACTCAGCTAAAAGAAATAAAAGGAAAATACTACATTCCAAAAAACGCCGCTCTTTTTATTGGTGGAGACATTCAGCCTGAAGAAACTTTCAAGCTTGCAGAAAAAATATTCGGTACTTGGAGCAACAACAATTCAAAAATAGAACCTTCAGTTCAGCAAAAAAAAGAGCCTTTTGCAAACACACAATTTTGTGTAATGCCTTTTGACAAAATCACAAAGGAACTTGCGCAGGTTATGATCCAGTTCAGAGGTCCAGACGCAGATTTTGATTTGCAAGACACTTACGCTGCGGATTATCTTATGTATCTTTTGTCAGAGCCAAACGGAAAGTACATTCAGTCACTTTACAAAAATCCAGAATTTAAAATTCCAGACTTCAACAATTCCTGGGCGCAATATGCTACAGTAAGAGCTAACGGACTTTTTGAATTCGGAACAATTGTGACGGAACCAGAAAATTTGTTGCCAGAACGAACAGAAAAAATTCTTTTAGAAATTCAAAATTCAATTATTCCGAAAATTGCAAATGAAAAAAAATTTTTTACAGAATCATACAAGTCAAAAATAATAGAGCAACTAAAAGACAACCAAACACTAGCAACAGAAACTCCTTCAGAACTTTTAACAAGCATCCGAAGCTGGTGGACAAACACAAGTGCAGAATATTTTTTCAACTACTATGACAATCTTTCAAAAGTTACACAGGACGATGTAAAAAGAATTATAGAAAAATATATATCGGGTAAAAAACCGCTCGTAAGTGTTCTGTTAAATCCTGAAATTTACAGCAGTACAAAAAATGATTTTGAACACGCAGGATTCTATGAAGTCCGTTCCGATGAAAAAAGATGGTGGCAGGAAAAACAATTTGAATCAAAAGAACCAATTCAGAATTCAAATTTAAAACTTGCAGAAGAAAAAAATATTTACACTCCGCAAAAAAATCAATCAAGCAAAACTGAAAATAAAATTTCAAAACGAAACATTGAAATTAAAAAACTTAAAAACGAAATTCCTGTTTACATAAACAACACAAGCGACAAAATTATTTCCATTGCAATTCTTTGTCCAGGCGGAGTTGAAAAACTTACACCAGAAACATCAGGAATGGAAACAACATTATTCTCTTTCATGGCGGATTCTTCCAAAAAATTTTCATATAAAAAACGAACAGAAATTTCATACGACACAAATTCCAGCATAGGATATTTTTCAAAACTTTCCGGAAGCGCGCTTTACTTAAATGCAATGGACAAACACTTTGAAAAAACACTTCCAGTTTTTTTGGACGGATTTTTAAATCCTGCGTTTAACCAGAATGAATATGAAAACACAATCAATGCTTTGCGCCAAAGAATCCAAGGAATTTTCAACGACCCGGAATCTTTTTTGGCTTTCACAATTTCAAATAAAATCTACAAAGACCATCCTTACGAAGCAAAGACATTTGCAACTCCAGATTCAATAAAAAATATTACAATAGAAAATCTAAAAAAATATCACAAAGAACTTTTATCAAACGGAAATTTTTCTGTTGTCGTTTCAGGAAAAATCGATTCAGACTTTTTAATAAAAAAACTGAACAGCACAATTGGAAAACTAAAATTTTCAAATGAAGAAACAAAAAGAAAAATCATACAGCCTATAAGCATTAAGAAAAATACGCCGCTTACGCTTCATCATCCGTCAGCAGAAGGAACGGCATACATCACAAAAGTTTTCGCATCCCCGGCAAATACCGAATCTGACTTTATTCCATGCGTGCTTGCTGGAAACATCTACACAGACATTCTTTTCAATGTTGTAAGAGAGCACTACGGAATTTGCTATTCTCCGCAGAGTTATGTCATAGGCTCGAAAGCGCCTTATGGAATTGAACATTTATTTAAAGTTTCCGATTTCAGCAATTTTGAAAAAGCCATGCAGGAAGCAAGAAACTATATGGCAAACGACAAAATCGTAGAAAAAACAAATGCGAACGGAAGCTATGAATTTTCAACTGTTGAGCAAAATTTGGAAGGCTACAAAAATTCATATATAAATCAAACTTACCAAAGCCAGCAAACAAACGCGGGACTAGTTTCAATACTGGGCTACAACTTGATTCAGTTCAATGACATTGACTATGACTTAAAACAACTGGAACAAATCAAGCAAACTTCTGCGCAGGAAATTCTCAGTGTCTTCAAAAAATACTGGATTGAAAATCCTTCCGCTTGGTTCGCAATAACTGGCGAAAACACAACTTTAAATTTTGGCGAGCAGGAGCAATAAGACCTTTAAACGGAAACTTTCTTATACGGATGATTTTTTGCACCTTAAGCTGACTTATAATTTCATCCGTATCTGAATGCTCATAAATATTCACTGAACAATTTTTTCCACTTGCTTTATTCAAAGCAATCATTGAAGCTTGATTTAATTCATCTTGCGTAAAGCGGTTTGGATTTTTTCTCACAAGTTCCATGACAATTTTCGCATCAAGCGCGATTTTTTCATCTGATTTTCCTGAGCAAATATCACAGCCATCACACGCCGCCTGTTCTCCGCCTAAAGCGTCCAATAGAATTTGACGACGGCAAGTTTTGCTTTCTGCAAATTTCTGCATGACTTTTCTTCTGTCATTTTCTTTTATCGCAGAAAATTTTTTATGGTCATTAAAACTCCAAAGCAATATTGCATTTGAAACTTCGCCATCTCTTCCTCCGCGGCCGGCTTCCTGAATATAGGATTCTGCGCTTGGGCTTGCCTCCAAATGAATAACAGTACGGATATTTTTCTTGTCCACTCCCATTCCAAAAGCACAAGTGCAACACAAAATGGCATCGTCTTTTGGATAAAACCATTTTTCAACTTTTTGCTTTTCTTCACGAGTCATTCCAGCATGATAAAATTTCACTTTGCCGTTTCCACAGTAAGCAGAAAGTTCCCTTGCCATGTCTTCCGATTTTGCGCGAGTTCCACAAAAAATAATCAGCGGTTTTTGTTCTGTCAGCGCAAGTAAAAAGGCAGTCCGTTTTTTTGCATAACATTTTACAACTTTATAGTGAATATTCGGACGGTCGCTTTCGCTTCTTACAATTTTCGCCTCTCCATCAAAAAGAACTTCAGAAACTCTTGCAAGCACACATTCCGAAGCGGTCGCAGTAAAAGCGGTTACAACAGGTGGATTAATTTTCTTTATAACTTTTCCAAGATTTAAATACGCAGGTCTAAATGAATCGCCCCACTCGCTTACACAATGAGCCTCATCAATTGCAATGTGAACAATTCCAAATGAACAAAGCTGCTCCAAAAGATTTTGATTTTGCAACGCCTCTGGGTTTGTAATTATCACTTTTGCGCCGTTCTTTATGCGCATAAAATTTTCTTCACGCTCTAAATCAGTCTGGCCGCCTCGAAACACAACGCAGTCAAGACCGCCTTCATCCATTCTTCTTTTTTGATCTGAAATAAGCGCAAGCAAAGGATAGATAACAAGCGTAGGTTTATCTAAAAGCAAAGCCGGAGCAAGAAAGCAAAGCGATTTTCCAGCTCCAGTCGGAAGCAAGACAATTTGCCGTCCGTTAGAACAGACATCATCTTTTAAAACATCATCTCTTGGATTTGCCGAATCCAAAATATTTGCAATTACAATTCTCTGCCACGGAAAAAAATAAGAAATACCAAAAGCTTTTTTCGCCGCCTGCAAAACTTCATCAGAATCCAAAGTGCTTTCTTCTTCCGATTCTGGAATTGCCCAAAACTCATCATTGATTTCTTCTGCCATAAAGTCCTCGTTTTATTCACGCAAAAAAAACTGCCTAATAAATTTTATTTTACTAGGCAGCCTGATTTTTTCTTATAAAAACTTTATTGCTCAAGAAAAACAAGAAATGCAGAATCAACTGAAAAAATTTTTGTCCTTTTAAGAATTATTTTTCCGCGCAGCAAACTTCTTAATCTTTTCAAAAAGAGATTTTGCGTCAGGACACTTCAAAATCTCCTCAACATTTTTTTCATCACGCAGAATGTAGCTCATAGAAGAAAGCAAAAGCATGTGCGGCGAAGAAGTTTTTTTCGGCGAAACAATCATAACAAAGACCTTGCACTTTTCACCATCAAGAGAATCAAAGTCCACTCCGTTACGGCTAATTCCCAAGGCAACGCAAGTGTGGGTAACAGCGTCGGATTTTCCGTGCGGGAAAGCAACTCCATGCTGCATTCCAGTGCTCATAATATTTTCACGCTCACGCACGTCAGCAAGAACAGTTTCCCAGTTGCGCACAGCCCCGGAATTTGCAAGAAGCATGACCATTTCCTGAAGAATCTGCTCTTTTGTAGTTCCCTTCAAATCCACAGAAACAGCGTCCGGCGTAAAAAGCTTAAGAATGTCGGAACTTGTGCGGCTCACTTCGCTTTGGTCAAAGAAATTTATTTTTTCAGGAACATAATTTTCTTTTAGATTCTGAACAAGATTTCCAAGACGGATTAGAACTTCGTACATAGCGTTTTTTACAAAGCCTGAATCTTCCGCGCTTGTTTCAATTTTTACAACAGATTCAGTTTCTGTAATTGAAAGAGAAATTCCGTCTTTTCTTGCCTGGGAAATTCCGTCGGAAATATTCATCATCTGAACATAAAAACCTTCGCTCCTAAGATCCTTAAGGAAAATGTCAATTACAAGGTCGGCAATTTCATCAGAGCCAAAATCCCAGGTAAACGCAACGTTGTCTGTTGAACGCGTTTCCTTTTTTGTTCCCTTTCCGTTTATAGAAAGAGATGCGGAAATAAGAGGAGGCGCAAACAAAGTTGTAACAAGTGTCATAAGAATAACAACGCCGAACATCTGCTCATCAAGAATTCCAGCTGTAAGACCGATTCCGGCTATAATAAGAGCAACTTCTCCACGTGGAATCATTCCGCAGCCAATTCTCAAAGCTCCCTTCAAGTTAAAGCCGAATCCCAAGGCAGGAAGTCCGCAGCCAACAACTTTCGCAACAACCGCAAGCACAGTATAGAACGCGCCGAACATAAGAACATCTTTAGACATAAGCTCTCGCATATTCACCATCATTCCCATTACAGCAAAGAACAGCGGAACAAAAAATTTGTAAAGCCCGTGAATTCTTTCCTGAATAATCGCCGCAATGTCAGTTGCAGAAAGAGAAAGTCCTGTAATGTACGCTCCGATAATCATCGCAAGCCCCTGCTTTTCAAAAAAGCCGCCAAGAAGCAATGCAATTCCCAAAGCGCAGATTGAAAAATCGTATGAATGCTTAAAAATCTTGAGGAACTTTGCAATTTTCTTAGAAAACAAAAGACCTGCCGCGGTGAACACAAGCCATATTCCAAAAGCGCGCGCAGCAATCAAAAGAATCTTAACGCCGTCAATTGAAACCTGTCCGCCTTCAAAACTCAAAGCCGCAACAATTCCCATCACAACAGCAAGAAGAATAATTCCAAGAACATCATCAAAAACAGCAGAAGCAAGAATCGTAACGCCTTCCGGAGAATCCATCTTCTTTTTATCAGACAAAATACGCGCCGTAATTCCTACAGAAGTCGCTGTGGACATAATTCCAAGGAAAAGGCATCTTACATCCATTATTCCGCAGCCAAAAAGCATCATTCCTGCAATGTCGCCCAAAAGAAACGAAGCCACAACTCCGCCAAGACCAATCACGCCGCCCGCAAGAGAATATCGCAAGAAAAGCGCAAGGTCAGTTTCAAGGCCGGAAGCAAAAAGCAAGATTACAGAAGCCACGGTAGAAAATCCGTAAAGCTCAGGGGTTACAGCAAGTGAAACAGAATTCAAACTGAAAATTCCAGACGGAAAGCCAGGAAGCGGAATAGCACCCAAAGCATAAGGCCCAATAACAACGCCGGCAATCAGCTCGCCAAGAACAGATGAAATTCGAACTTTCTTAGCAAGAAATCCAAAAAATCGGACAACAAAAAGCAAAATTCCGATTTGAATAACAAGATTTCCCATGCGGGCTGTAATATCGCCTTCCATAAAAAAAGCCTCCGTGTAAAAATATAAGTCCGTATTTTATAACCTTTTTTAGACCTATACAATACACGGAAGCTTCAAAACTCAATACAGAACAAGGCTACTTCTTGTCTGTAATGCCAAATTCCTTCCAGCCCGACTGCGGAATCGTAAGCTTAACACGCTTTTTTGCGTCAAGAACTTCTTTGCTTAAAAGCTTCGTCTGTTCAGTAAGCTCAGCGGTGCAAGACTTAAGGTCGGCTTTTAGCTTTTCCTGCTTGCTGTCCAAATCCCGGATTTTATTGAACATACCTTCAATCAAAGCAGCCTGCTCTTCTCCTAAGCTTACTTTGGCAAGCTCCTCCGTGTGCACCCTGATGCCAGACACCATAAGCCTTGCATCGCTCAGTTTCTGTGCGAATGTTTCTCCCATTCTTTGCCCCCTTCTTAGTTTTTTAAGCTGAAAAAATAAATTTCCCTCTGCATAAAAGATAAACATAGAATCATATAAAAACAACAAAAACAGGCTGAAATTTCCAAGAATACGCCTAAAAACTCAAGAATGGAAGAAATTCCGCAAGAATACATCTTATTCTTCAAGAATATCCTTTATTCCAGAAGAATATACAATATTCCTGAAGAAAATGTATAAAAATACAAGAATATGCCCTATTCCTCACGAATAGGTCAAAATTCGAGTTTC
>NZ_DBKJ01000006.1:0-9636 GCF_002297325.1 Treponema sp. UBA753
ACGATATTATTTTCTTCTGGGTAAGCCGCATGATTATGGCTGGCCTTGAATTTACAGGAAAGTCTCCGTTCCATGACATTTATATTCACGGACTTGTTCGCGACAAGCAGGGCAGGAAGATGTCTAAGTCTCTTGGAAACGGAATCGACCCGCTTGAAATTATTGACCTTTACGGTGCGGATGCTCTTAAATTCACTTTGAGCTATATGTGCGCGCAAGGCCAGGATGTTCTTGTAGATAAGGATTCATTCAAAATGGGAAGCCGTTTCTGCAACAAAGTATGGAACGCAAGCCGCTATATTCTTGGAAATCTTGAAGGCAGGACTCTTATTCCTGTTGCTGATTCAGACCTTAACGAGCTTGACAAGTGGATTTATACTTGCCTTGACAATGCTGTAAAAAATGCAAGGGCTGCTTTTGAAAGCTACCGTTACAATGACGGAGCTTCTGCAATCTATGAATATTTCTGGAACGATTTCTGCGACTGGTATGTTGAAGCTACAAAACTTTCGTTTAAAAATGGCGATGACCGCGAAAAAGACCGCGCGGTTTCTGTTTTGCTGAATGTTCTTGAAGAAAGCCTTCGTTTGCTTCATCCGTACATTCCTTTTGTTACAGAAGAAATTTATTCTAAGCTGCCTTTGTCTCAGATTGTAGAAAACCGCAAGAAAGCCGGTAAGCAGAAAATTCTTCCTTCTGAAGAATACACAGGACTTCTTGTTACAGCTCCGTATCCAGAAGAAAAAGCAAGCCGCATGAACAAAGAAATTACAGAGCGATTTGAAACTTTAAAGGAACTCATAAGGACTTTGCGCGGACTTCGTGTTGAATGCGGAATTGATCCTGCAAGCAAACTTCACATTGCTGTAAAAATTTCCAAAGGCTCAAGCGCGGAAGTAATAAAAGAAAAGAACGACATGGTTTGCCTTTTGGCTGGAATCAGCAAGGTTGACTTTGTGGAGTCAAATCCTGAAAAATCAATTGGAGCTGTCGGTACTGGATTCGAAGCGTTCCTTTTGGTTGATGAAAGCGTGAATAAAGAGCAGCTAAGGCAGAAGTTTACACGCGACATTGAATATGAAACAGAAAATGTCCGCAGAAGCACAAACAAGCTGAACGGAAAATTTGCCGAGCACGCTCCAGCCGAAGTTGTTCAGGAAGAAAGAAACCGCATGGAAGAAGCCCAGCGCCGCATAGAAAAGCTTAATTTGTACTTGAATAATTTGTAGCCGGAACTTTTTCAAAAGATTTGCCTTCAGGAGGATTCTTATGAAAAGAAAATATGAAATGGCGGTGGAAAAGCCCCAGCAGATGGACAATGAGCACATGCTTCAGCTTAAGAACATCTATCTTGCCCCTTATATGCAGATTGCCACAGCTTTGATTGGCAAGGCAAGGTTTGCAGGAGGAAATATGTTCCGCCATCAGCTTGATACAATGGGCATTCTCATTGACTACGGCTACATCGACAATATTCTTTTGAAGGCAAGCTGCGTGCATGACACAATAGAAGATATTCCGGGATTTGATGAAAATCTTATCCGCAATGCAGATTCTGACGGCCCTGAAGTTCTTGAGCTTGTAAAGGAAGTTACAAAGAGACCGGGGCAGCTAAAGAGCGAGTATTTAAAGTCGATTATAGACAATGGAAGCCAGCGCGCAAAAATCCTAAAATGCGCCGACAGAATTTCCAACATGATAAGCCTTGGCTTTGTAACGAGCAATGAATTTATTGAACGATATTGCGATGAAACTGAATATTTTATTCTTCCGATTGCCGTTGAAGTTGATTTTAATATGTATCAGGAACTTATAAGTCTTGTTGTAAGCCGCCGCGAGCACCTTGAAAAATCCGGCTATTTTGACAGAAAAGAAGAAAGGGATGAGTAGCCCTTTTGTTTGCGCTCTCCAAATTCTTATGCTACAATTCTTCAAATAGAAAACGGAGATTTTTGCGCAGTGCCCTCGTATACGATTATTGTTCCCGATTCATCTTATCTTTCCCGTATCTGCGGAACAAATGACAGCAACCTAAAACTCATGGAATCTTTTCTTGGAGTTCCTGTTTTTGCCAGAGGAAACGAGCTTTCCATTGACTGCGGAGATTCTTGCATTGAGCAGCAGTTTCGTTTTGCAGTTGACCGTATTCTTGATGAATTTTCTGCGGCGAGCAAAAATGTTTCAGATTCAGAATTGATTCAGTCTGTATTGAATAACAATGTTGATTTGGATTTGTCTATTTCTATTCCGGGCGGAACAAAAAAAGTTTTTCCGCGCACAAAAGGCCAGTCTTCATTGATTTTAAAGATGCGTAGTTCTGATTTGGTTTTTGCAAGCGGACCTGCAGGCTCTGGAAAAACTTTTCTTGCTGTTGCGGAATCTTTGCGCCTTTTGCTTTCTCACAAAGTAAAGTCCATAGTTTTGACGCGCCCTGTTGTTGAAGCCGGCGAAAGTCTTGGTTTTCTTCCCGGTGATTTGCAGGATAAAATAAATCCTTATATAAGGCCGCTGTTTGATTCAATAAATGCGGTTTTGCCTTCAGATACTATAAAAAGACTTACAGAAAACGGTATAATAGAAATTGCGCCGCTTGCCTATATGCGTGGACGGACTTTAAGCAACAGCGTTATAATTCTTGATGAAGCCCAGAACACAACTTCTGAGCAGATGAAAATGTTTTTAACTAGAATGGGAGAGACGTCTAAAGTTTTTGTAACAGGAGATCCTTCGCAGGTTGACTTGCCAAAAAGGACTCCTTCTGGTTTTCTTCATGCCTTGAATCTTCTTAGAGGCGTGGAAGGAATTTCGATTGCTGAGCTGACTTCGGAAGACGTTGTAAGAAACGGGTTGGTTAAAAAAATTATACAGGCTTATGAGAATGAAGAAAGATGAAAATACACAGACTTTTTTTTCTGTTTTAACAGGAGCTTTTTCAAAATATCTTAAGAAGAATTATCCAATGGTTATTTTGACCTTTGCGACTTTTCTTGTTACAGTTGCGCTTGTCTTTGTAAAGATTTCCACATCCTCGACCGTTTCTTCTTTTAATATAAACGACTATGAAATCGGGCAAATATCCGATGTTACAATAAAGGCTGTAAAGTCGCTTCCTTCAGATTATGAAAATCCAGTTGAAGTTCAGGCTGGAGAAAAAGTCATAAGAAAGGGATTTCCGATTACAGAAGAAGGCTACGCAAAACTAAAGAAAATGTCTGAGTCTGATGTTTACGTGGACTACAGGGCTTTTGCGAATTCTGTGATTTACCATATATTGATGTGCGCATTATTTTTCTTTTGCTGTAGTAAAATTTATTTTAAAGTCAAGATGATTGAATTCAAGGAGCTTGTTACCGAGTGCTGCTTTTACATTATAATTTTTAGCTCTGTGATTTTTGGCTCTAAGTCAGTTTACTTTGCATCTCCTTATGCAATCTGCGCTGTTATTCCGTCTTCTGTTTGCGTCTTTCTTGTGGCGATTTTGTTCGGCCAGCTTAATGCGGTTTTCTTTTCGCTTATTATTTCACTTTCAGTTTTAAATGCTTCTTCTTATCAGATTGTTCCGTTCTTGTTTGTGCTTTCAACTTCTTTTGCTTCCGCGCGGCTTGTAAGAAAAATCAACAGAAGAACAGACATGGTTTTGGTTTCTGTGCTTCAGTCTTTGCTGAATGTTGTTTTCCTGATGATTTTCAAGATTATTTTTAGTGATTCTTTGTATGACGGACTTGGCGCGATTGTTGGTGTTGCCCTGAACGGATTTTTTTCTGGCATTCTTTGCCTTGGACTTCTTACACCTCTTGAACTTTTGCTGAACACGGCTTCTCTTTTCCGTCTTATGGATTTGAGCGACTTGAATAATCCTACGATGAAAAAAATGCTTGTTACAGCGAGCGGAACTTATAACCATTCGCTTATGGTTGCAAGCCTTGCAGAAGCTGCGTGCAATGAGGTTGGAGCGAATCCGCTTCTTGCTAGAGTCGGCGCGTACTATCACGACATTGGAAAACTTGATAATCCTGAATACTTTGTAGAAAATCAGACTGCCGGTGAAAATATTCATACTGAAATAAATCCGTCTCTTTCTGTGAGCATAATCAGAAGCCATGTTAAGCGAGGTGTTGAAAAAGCGCGTGCGTTGCGTCTTCCTAAGCAGATAATCGACATAATAAGCGAGCACCACGGAAATCAGGTTATTGCGTATTTTTATAATGAGGCAAAAGCAATTGATCCGGATGCGAACCCAGAAGATTATTCTTACACAGGAAATCCGCCTACAACAAGAGAAAGCGCAATCGTCATGCTTGCCGATACAGTTGAAGCTGCCTGCCGCAGTTTGGAAAAGCCTTCTGTTCCGCGCCTTGAAAAATTCATAACCACATTGATTTACGGAAAAATCGAGCATAAGCAGCTTGAAAACTGTAATCTTACATTCAGAGACCTTACAAAAATTCACGATGCTTTCGTTCAGATTCTTGCAGGCTACTATCACAGCCGCACGAAATATCCTGACCAAAAAGATCCGGACACAAATGAAGTCCATCAGATTCCGCTTCCTCCTCAGGCGCAAGCACAGCAGCAGGAAAATTCAGCTTCCGCAGAAAAAGATAAAAAATCTGAGAAAACGGAAAAAGATAAAAGCGTGAAGGAAGATAAAAATTCCAAGAAGTCTTTAAAAGACAAGGCTGAAAAAATTATAAAGGAAAAAAAGTAATGGGGAACCAGATTTTTGTGGGCATGGAAGACGGAAAAACTTCTCCTGTCTGGATAGAAAAGATTGAGCCTTTCGCGCAAAAAGTCATGCAGAAATGCGGCTGGGACGGCGAGGAATTTTCTATTCTTTTTTGTTCCGATGAATATATTCAGTATTTAAATAAAACTTACCGAAATATAGATAGCCCCACTGATGTCTTGAGCTTTGAAAACGGCGAAAAATATACTGACGAAGACAATGCTGTGTGGCTTCAGGCTGGCGATATTGCTATAAGCGTTGACACTTTGCCCAAAAATTCAGAGTATTTTGAAGTGAGCCAGAATGAGGAATTAAAGCGGCTTATAATCCATGGAATTCTTCATTTAAACGGATATGACCACGGAGAAGAACACGTTGAAAAAAATGTGGAGCCAAAATGCGAAATGCTTGTTCTGCAAAAAAAACTGATGAAAGAACTAGAGCAGGAAATTATAATAGAAGAAACTGAAAAATAGGAAATTGTATGTTTGGACTTAAAAAAGAAAATTCAAAGAAAAACGATCAGAAAATCTCTGCCGCAGAAGAAGCCCAGCAGGAAATTTTAGCTGAAGAAAAAAACGACATGATTCAGGGAGTTGAAGAGCTTGCGGTAACAACCGTAAAGGAAGTAATGGTTCCTAGAATCGATGTTGATTTTATTTCAATGGAAACTCCAGAAGAAGAGCTTCTAAAAAAGGTTACAGAAAGCGGTCATTCCCGCATTCCGGTTTATTCCGGTTCAATAGACAATGTTGTTGGAATTCTTTATGTAAAGGACTTGATAAAAACTCTTGCAGAAAAACTTCCGATTGACTTGGAAAAAATAATCCGCAAGCCTTATTTTGTTCCAGAAAGCAAGCACATCGACAGCCTTTTGCGCGAATTTAAAAGACGGCACGTTCATATTGCGGTCAGCATTGACGAGTACGGCGGAATTTCTGGAATTGTCTGCATGGAAGATATTATAGAAGAAATTGTTGGCGACATTCAGGATGAATTTGACAATGAGCATGAGGACATAATTTCGCTTTCTGAAAATGCCTGGATTTGCGATGCGCGTGTTGACCTTGACACTTTAAATGAAGAAATCGGCTCGGATTTTCCTACAGAAAATTTTGATACTTTGGGCGGTTTCGTGTTCGATTTGTTCGGAAAAATTCCTGTAAAGTTTGAAAAGATTTCATGGAATCAGTGGGACTTTATTATTCAGGAAATGGAAGGACACAAGGTTGACACAATAAAAATAATGCGGAAGAAAGAAGACTAAATTATTTTTAAGAGTTTCCACGGAGTTAAAATGAAAAGAAATATTTTTCATAGTTTTACACTTGCTTTTCTGCTTTTGATTTTTGCATATCCTCTATGCGCTCAAAAGAAATCTGCATTGGAGCTTTTTAATCAGGCGCAGGAACTTCAGCAGCAGAGCAAGTGGTTTGACGCGGTTGACCTTTACCAGGAAGCTCTTTTGCTGAATCCGCAGTACGGAGACGCTCTTTACAATCTTGCGCTTTGCCATTACGCGCTTGGAAGCTATGACCTTTCTGTTCAGTATGCGGACGAATCTTCAAAATATGCGCGCAATTTCAGTGATATACAGAATTTAAAAGGCTTGTCTTTGATTTCGCTTGGAAGAGTTAACGAGGCAAAAGATGTTTTCAATCAGATTTTAAAAAAATATCCAAACGATGTAAATGCAAGGTTCGGACTTGCCGAGCTTGATTTGCTTGATGGTCGTCTTACTGTTGCGGAGAGCCGCTATCAGGATGCTTTAAAGCGCGACGCTTCAAATAGAAAAGCTCTTTTAAGTCTTGCTCTTGTAAGCGCGGAAATGGGAAAGCCAGAAGTTTCTGAAAACTATATAAGGCAGGCGCTTTCTTTTTATAGCGGTGAGCCGGAAGTTCATTATATGGCGGCGTATCTTTCTGCAAAAAGCGGAGACTATAAAACCGCAGAGCAGCGTGCAAGAAGTGCGGTTCTTATAAACGGAAACTTTGACAAGGCATATTCTCTTTTAGCTGGAATTCTTTATGCCCAGAAACGCTACAATGAAGTCATTGATATTTGCGACTTTAGAATCGGGCGGAATAGAGATTCTGTTGACGCCTGGTATTTAAAAGGCCGTTCACTTCAAAAACTTGGCAAGAATGAAGATGCGATTGAAACTTACGAAACTGGACTTTCAATTGCGCCGCAAGATGAAATTATGCGGAATGCGCTTGAGCAGCTTGCAGGAGGCTATCTTTCAATTGAAGATGCAAGGCGGAACACTTGGGCTGTTTTTCATTCAGCAAAGGCGGAAGAATATGGCCGCAACTTTGATGGAATTGCAGAACGCTACGAGTATCAAAAAGCGCTTTCAGTTTCTCCGCTTAACAATAAAATCAGGCAGTCTTTTGCCGATATGCTTGAGCGCGACGGGCACTACGAACTTTATCTTCAGCAGCTGAAATTCATAAGGGAAAATGAAGCTTATGCGTCAACAGAAGAAATTCAGACAAACGAAAATTCACCTGCTCCAAAACGAACACGTGAGCAAATAAAGAACGATGATGCGATTGAAGTTTACGAAAGTCTTTTGCGGAACAACATAGCTTCCCGCTGGAATGTAGATCCGTTTTATTTGGACAAGACAAGATGGAATATTGGAATTTATTATACAAAAAAAATGGTTCAGTTGTTTCATGCCGACTTGGAGGAAATTTCTGCGCTAGCTGCAAAAGATGTTTTTAACGGAGTTCCTTCTGCTTATGTTGATGTTCAGTCAGAACCTGTTAGCGGTTATGGCGAGGCGTTCCGGCTTGCAAGAAATTCCGGGCGCGACTATTTTATTATTTTGAACGCTTCTGAAACTGAACGCACATATTCTCTTGATGCCGTTATTTATTCAGCTAGAACAGGAACCAAGACTTCTGAAATTCACGTTTACAGAACTGGAAATGACTGCATGGCGCGCGCTTTGCAAAGATTCAGACAGGGGGTTTTGGATATTCTTCCAATCCGCGGAAAAGTTTTGCGCAATGTTCATGGGCAGCTTCTTGTTGACCTTGGAAAAAATGACGGAGTTTCAAAAGATTCTGAGTTCGATATTGTCCGCAAGGGAAGTGTCATAACAAAGGATTCAGGACCTGGAGTTTCGTATAACAAAAAAGATTTTCTTGGAACATTTAAAGTTGAAAATTCAGACGAGGAAATTTCAGAAGGCGTTTATAAGAAAAATGGATTTTATGACACTCTGAATGTTGGCGATGAAATAGTCCTTACAAAAAATCCTGAAAAGGAAGAAACTTCTGCGCTAGACAACCGCCCTGCTGCAAATGCAAGCGGAGATCCTGCAACAGAAGAGGCAAAAAAAGCTGAGCTTGAATCTTTAAAAGAATCGCTTCGTCCGGCTTCAAGAGAAAACGATTTGATTCACTTGATAAGAACGATTATTTAGCATGAGTTTCTTCATATTGAAAAGTTGAAACAATTGCGGATTTGTTATATTATTTTTGCAACATAAGTACAAAATTCCATGGAGGATATTTTATATGATTAAGACAGTAAAAGATGTTGATCTTAAAGGCAAGCGCATCATCATGCGCGTTGATTTCAACGTTCCTATGAAGGACGGAGTTGTTCAGGACGACACACGTATCATGGCGGCTCTTCCTACAATCAAATATATTCTTGAGCAGAATCCGCGCTCGCTCGTTCTTATGAGCCACCTCGGAGATCCAAAAAAGGACGTAAAGAAGGCTCAGGAAAAAGCTGAGAAAGCTGGAAAGACTTGGACTGAAGCTGATTCAGAAAAATTCATCAACGGAAAGAACCGCATGGCTCCAGTCGTAAAATATTTTTCTGAAAAGCTCGGAAAGCCAGTTACATTCCTTCCGGACGCTCTCGGACAGAAAGATGCAATCGACGCTCTTCCAGAAGGAGCAGTCGCAATGCTTGAGAACGTGCGCTTCCACAAGGAAGAAACTTCCAAGGATGCAGCTGAGCGCGAGACAATGGCAAAAGAGCTTGCAACTTACGGAGACATCTTTGTAAACGACGCTTTTGGAACAGCGCACCGCGATCAGGCTTCAACAGCTACAATCGCAAAATTCATGAAAGAGCAGCCTGTCGGCGGATTCCTCATGGAAAAAGAAGTTAAATATCTTGAGCCTATGGTTACAAATCCTCCAAAGCCAATGGTTGCCATTATCGGCGGCGCGAAGGTTTCCTCAAAAATCGCCGTTCTGGAATCGCTTCTCAAGAATGCAAAGTATCTTGTTATCGGCGGCGGAATGGCATACACATTCCTCAAGGCACAGGGACACAGTGTCGGAAAATCTCTTGTTGAGGACGACTTCATCGACACAGCAAAGAAGCTTCTTGCAGACGCTGACGCAAAGGGCGTAAAGATTCTTCTTCCTGTTGACCACGTTGGAGCGGCAGAATTCAGTGCAGATGCAAAACCTGTCGCAGTTGACGGAGTTGACATTCCTTCTGACCTTATGGCTATGGATGTCGGACCTAAGACTGTTGAAGAATACAAGAAGGCAATCGGCGAGGCAAAGTCAATCGTATGGAACGGACCTGTCGGAGTATTTGAATTCGACGCGTTCGCAAAGGGAACTGAAGCCGTTGCACATCTTGTTGCGGAAGCTACAGGACGCGGCGCGATGACAGTTGTAGGCGGCGGAGATTCTGTTGCCGCTGTAAACAAGTTCCACCTTGCAGACAAGATGAGCCACGTTTCAACAGGCGGCGGCGCTTCCCTCGAACTTCTCGAAGGAAAGACCTTGCCAGGTATAGCTATTTTAGCTACAAAGTAGCTGAAATAGCGTGGGGTTTCGCTTGGCGAAACCCGGTAAGTAAACCGCTTGCCGGTTTAAGAAAAGAAGTTAGCCTTTTTTATTTAAGGTTTATACGAACCTTAAAAA
>NZ_DBKJ01000122.1:0-8893 GCF_002297325.1 Treponema sp. UBA753
ATGTGCCATTTACAATTTTTGTGGCAAGTGATTTCCCGAATATGAAATGCTTTTTATGGTGGCATATTCTTGGAGATATGATTCTGCAAAAAGATTATTTAAGGCTTTCAGATGGAAGTGTTTATAGTTGTGCTACTTTAGAAGCAAAAAGCTTAGTATTTGAACAGCTTCGCTCAAAAATTCTTTTATTGAATCATGATAAATTTATAACAGAATTCTGTAGTCTTTTTGGAGCTGATTTTCCTGAATTGCAGATTTTTAATGCGAAGTATTGCATGTCTTGGGAAAATATTTTTGAACTTTATAAAAATTCTCTTGTGACAATTGGAGCTCATACAGCACATCATGCAAATTTGCGGGCAATGGAAACAGAAAATGATGTTGAAGAGGAAATAATTGAAGGAGTGAAGGAATTAGAAAAACATATCCCCGATTACAAAAAATCTGTTTTTGCTTATCCATTCGGCTCGCCTTTTGAAATTGGAAAAAGAGAAATTGCTATTGCTGAGAAAATAGGATTTGTAAGTGCTTTCTTAGGTTACGGTCGTGGTGTAAAGAGCAAAAATAACCATTGGGCAATTCCTCGTATTGCACTTACTGAAAACTTTGATTTTTCAATTTTAAAATAGGAAAGATATTTATGAAAGAAAAAAATCTAATTGCAAAATCAATTTCATTTTTTATGCCTGGCAGCGGAAAGAGTCCAAGCGGAGGATACAAAGTTATTTATGAACAGGCGAACCGGCTTGTTATTGATGGCTGGGAAGTCTATATTGTCTATCCTGTCCATACGTTTATACGCAAGATAACTTTAAGAAATATTCTTGGAACAATAAAGAGATATTTAGAAGGTTTTACTGGAAATAGTTTTAAAGCCAAATGGTTTGACCTAGATAGCAGAATTCATGAAATAAAAGTTTTCTCCTTAAAAGAGCACAATGTTCCAAAAACTCGCTTCTATTGTGCCACAAGTTTGGAAACTTCATATTATTTAAATGAATATAAAATTCCAGCTGATAATAAAATCTACTATATACAAGGCTATGAAACTTGGAATGCTCCAGAACCTTATACATCGAATTCTTATAAATTTGATATGAAAAAAATTGCTATAGCTCCTTATCTTGTTGAGAAAGTAAAAGCTGCTGGTAGTGATGTAAGTTTCATTCCAAATGGCTTTGATTTTGATGCTTTTGGAATTGATAATCCTATTGAAAATAGAAATCCTCATATTGGAATGATGATGTATGCTTCAAACAATGACATTAAGCGCTGTTCCGATATGATAGCGGCATTTGAAAAAACAAAGGCAAATATTCCTGATTTGAAGGTCCTTGTTTTTGGCGTTCCTGAAAAACCAAAAAAATTGCCTGAATGGTTTGAGTATTATCAGCAGCCAGAAAAATCCTTGCTTAGAAAACTGTATAATTCTGCTGCTGTTTTTGTTGCTGCGAGCAGAACAGAAGGCATGGCTCTTCCTCCAGCAGAAGCTTTTATTTGTGGCTGTGCGCTTTGCTGCACAAATATTGGTGGCTTTGGAATCTATGCGATAGAAAATAAGACAGCTTTGCTTAGCCCGGTATTTGACATTGATAAACTGGCAGAAAATATAGAGTTTTTAATGGCACATGATGATGTCAGAATTCAATTTGCAAAAGCAGGTAATGAACTCATGCAACAGTTTACTTGGGAAAAGGCTTTTGAAAAATTCAAAAAGGTTGTTGAAAAATGAGATTTTATAAAAAACTTTATCTTGACTACATTTTATTTTTTGGAATAGTCGCTTTGTTTTTTGCAATATTTTCTGCTTTTAGAGTTTTTGGATTAGGCGTTGATTATAAAGGTTATTTGGAAATTTTTTATGGAAATGCACCTATAGAACCTGTATTTACACTATTAAAATCGTTTAATCAAATTATAAATAAAAGTGGAAAAAGTCTTGTTTTTATATATTTCCTTTGTGCATTTATTGGACTTTATTTAAAAGGCTCATTTTATGCTCAATATTCAAATAATTTTTTTATTTCCATACTGTTTTATATTTTTACAATTTATTTCCTTCATGAGTATACTCAAATTCGAGCTGCTATTGCTTTAGGTATTTGTTATCTTTCTGTAAAAGAAATTAATAGACGGCAATTCAAAAGATTTGTTTTTAGAATCCTAGTTGCTATGAGTTTTCATTATTCAGCAATTCTTATGTTTCCAGTTTATTTTTATTGTCATTTTTTTAGAAAGCAAAAAAGATATATACAGTTTTTATGGATTACATTTGTTGCAAGTGTTTTTTTCTCTAATTTTTTGCATGGGCAAAGTTTATTTATTTTTTTAGGTTCAAATTTATATTCAAAATTATTTTTTTTAGAAAAACTTGGCGCATTGCAAAATATGGATGGCTTTTCAATTTTTAATATTTGCTACTTTCTTATTTTGATTATGAATACAATCTTTTATTTTTTATATAAAGGATTCCCAGATAAAAATTATGATTTTACGATTTTTCAATTAAGCTCCTTATCTGCAATTATGTTTTATTGTTTTTTTAATTTGGGCTTTCATGTAGTTACGTTTAGGTTTTCGGAATTTTTTATTCCTTATTTTTTCATTGTTATTCCTAAAATTATTTCTAGATTCAAAGAAAAGATATTTCTTATGCCATTCGTAGTTTTAATTTTAGCATACTACACACGGACAGTTTTAAGGGCGGTTTTATAATGAAAAAACTTTATCTTGTAGTTTTATACAAACAAAAATATTCGGATTCTCAAACATTGCATTCTTTTTCAGAGTTTTATTTCGGCAAGAATAAAAATAATTTTTTTGTTGTTTGGGATAATTCACCCTCATCTGATACGAGCGGGGCAGAGATAGGGCGTTTTCTTCATACAGAGAATGTAGAGTATATACATACACCAGAAAATACAGCATTGTCAAAAATCTATAATACTTGCTTGGATAAATATTCAGATTTTGATTTTTTCTTAATCTTTGATCAGGATTCTAAAATTATGCGACCTGATTATGATTCATATCTTGAAAAAACGATTTTAGAAAATCCAGAGATAAATATTTTTCTTCCTCAAATTTATTCACAAGGTAAATTGTATTCTCCAGGCAAGTTTTGGATTTTCAAAGGATGTCATTATAAAAATCTTTCTGTTGGAATTCATAAAGATAAACTTTATACAGCAATTATGAGCGGAACTTGTGCACGGATTGATTTTCTAAAAAAACATAATATTAGATTCAATGAAAATCTTTCACTTTATGGAATTGATACATGTTTTTTTTCTGATGTAAGAAAAATTGATATCAAGTTTTATGTTTTGGAAGAAAGGCTTGCACACGATTTGTCAGAAAATCATTTGATTGGAGAAGATCTAAAAAATCATACACGTCTTTATCTAAAAGGAACTTTGATTATGAATAATCATAGTATTTTAAAAACTTTAATAGTTTATTTTTATCAATTGTATTTAAAACTGTTAGGAAAAATTTGATATGAAAATTCTCTTTGCCCACCTTTTAAATAATTATACAGGTTCTCCAAAAGTTCTTGCAATTCTTTTAAATGAGCTATGTAAAAATAATAGTCTTGAAATTTCTCTCTTAACGTCAAAGACTGATGGAGCATTGAGTGGCATTTCGAATATAAAATATCACGATAATTTTTACCGTTGGCATGAAAATAAACTTTTACGTATCTTTCAGTTTACTTTCTCGCAGGCATGGAATTGCTTTTTCACATTTTTTGCTGACTTTGATGTGTTGTATATGAATACTGTTCTTCCGTTTGGTGCTGCAATTGCTGCAAAAATTAGAAGAAAACAAATCATCTATCATGTTCATGAAGTTTATATAAATCCTGGATTTTTAAAAAGGTTTTATTCATGGGTAATGAATAAATGTGCTTCAAAATTAATCTGTGTTTCAAAGTATGTAAAAGATAATGTTGATTTTAAGGACTCTGTTGTTGTTTATAATCCTGTTGAAAAAACGGAAGTTCCAAGAGATGTAGATTTATATTTAAAGCGAAAGTTTGAACGGAAATTGATTTTTATGCCTACTTCATTAAAAAAATATAAAGGTGTTTTTCAGTTTGTTGAGTTGGCGCGCATTATGGCAGATTTTGATTTTATTCTTCTTTGCAGTTCAGAACATTCTGAAATGCAGAAGTTTTTTTCTGAAACAAGTTTACCAAAAAATCTTACTTTGATTGGAAAGCAAAAGTCTCTTGAAAAATTTTATCGCGAAGCGACAATTTCGATAAACTTGTCATTATATGACAAGTTTATCGAAACATTTGGACTTACAGTCCTAGAATCTTTCGATGCACTTGCTCCCGTAATAGCACCAAATTATGGCGGTCCAAAAGAAATTATTCAGAATGGGAAAAACGGTTTTCTGGTTGATTCATATAATTTGATTCAGATTTGTGAATGCATACAAAAAATAATGTTTGATTTTGAAACTTATAAAAATTTTGCTTTGAATGCAAGAAAAAGAGCGGAAGATTTTTGTAAAGAAAAATTTTTGTCGGGGATAGAAACTATATTAGAAAGTTTAGGAAATGAAATTGATTAGATTTAGATATTGTAATATGGAAAATGCTTTTTCAATTTTATTTCTCCTTTCTGTATGCACGGATTTCTGCGTTAATTTCGTCAAGCGTAAGATTTTGTATTTTATTCTTTTTTGCTTCCTTGTTAGCCATTTTGAGGATATTGTTTGCCTGTTTAAGAGCTTTATTTTCGGAATTTACTCTCATGCTGAATGGAATACCTCTTTCTTCAACGGATTTTTTAAGAAAAATTCTGAACGCTGTGGGCAAATCAAGTCCGAGCTGCTCGAAAATGCTTGTCGCCTCGTTCTTCAAATCTTCGTCTACTCTAATTTGTACCAATGTGCTTGCCATAATTCGCCTCCAAAAACAATAAAAAATTGTACCTATAATTTGAATATATGTGAATGTAATATGTTTGTCAATAAAAATAAAAAAGGAGCAGTTTATGCCTGAACCAAATATTCCGTCAAAGAATCCTCATAAACTTCGTGTTGCTGTTATCGGCACAGTTGGCGTTCCTGCCTGCTATGGCGGTTTTGAGTCTCTTGTGGACAACTTGCTGGATTTTACTCCGCCGAATATTGAATACACGGTTTTCTGCTCGGGCAGGAAATATGAAAAACGATTGGAATCGTACAAGGGCGCAAAACTTGTTTATCTTGAAATGGATGCGAACGGCAAGGACAGCATTTTTTATGATTTTAAGTCGATGAAACTTTCTGTTGCGGCTAAGGCTGACATCATGCTGATTCTTGGTGTTTCAGGCTGCGTTTTTCTTCCATATATAAGGCGGATTTTCAAGGGAAAAATCATAACGAATATTGACGGGCTTGAATGGCGGCGCGACAAATGGAAGTGGTACGCTAAAAAGCTTTTAAAGCTCAGCGAAAAAATGGCGGTGAAATATTCCGACATTGTGATTGGCGACAACAAAGGAATCACTGATTATATAAAATCTGAATATTCAAAAATCGTAAAAAACAAGAAAGTTGAGCTGATTGCGTATGGCGGCGACCAAGTCTCGCGTGTTCAGGACGATTCTTTGTTTGAAAAGTATCCGTTTTGCCATGAGCCTTATGCGGTTACGGTCTGCCGGATTGAGCCTGAAAATAACGTTCATGTGATTCTTGAATCTTTCTCTAAAATGCCGGATGAGCCGCTTATTTTTGTGGGCAACTGGGAAAAGTCGGAGTATGGCCGTAGCCTAAAAGAAAAATTCAGCGCATGCAAAAATATCCACCTGCTTGATCCGATTTATGAGGGGCACACCGTGAACTGGCTTCGCTCAAATGCCCATGTTTATATTCATGGACACAGCGCAGGCGGAACAAATCCTTCTCTTGTTGAGGCGATGAATCTTTCTCTTCTAATTCTTGCGTTTGACTGCGTTTATAACCGCGCCACAACCGAAGAAAAATGCCTTTACTGGAAAACTCCGGAAGACTTGCAGAATCTGATGAAAAAACTTCGTCATTCCGAACTCGATTCGGAATCTCTTCGTGAAAAAATCGCGCGCGAAATGGGCGAGGCTGGGAAACGCCTTTACAGCTGGGAAAAAATTGCTCGGCAGTACAACGAGTTGTATTAAAAGCGTTAAAGTTGCTTTTTCCCTTCTTCTGTGATTTTAAATTTTCCGCCGCTTGCTTGAGATGCAAAGCCTTTTGCAATGCAGCCTTCCAGCGCGTTTTGTATTATTTGCGTCGTTACGGCGGAATCTTTTTCTTTTGTTTTGCAGATTTCTTCTATTATTTGCTGTTCTTCAAACTCAATCGGCTCGCTTTTTTGAGTGTCTTTTTTGCCGAGAAGTTTTAGGATTTCTGTTTCTATTTTAGTTGCGGTAAACACATTATTATCTTATGAAAAACTTTGATTGCGGTCAATACATACTTACGCTCAAGAGTTTTGCTCCGTTGCTTTGGAATGAAAAAAAATACCCTTTCCGCCACTTCAAAAAAATGGCAAGAAAGGGTTCTGAACAATCAAAGCAGTTTTGTTTCAGTTATTTACTTGCGCCAGGAATTGCCTTCTCGAATTCCTTGTTACCGTGCGTGTAGCGCGGCAAAAGTTTTGGAGAAACTTCATCGCCTTTGATTCCGGCTGCATCGCGTTCTTTTTCAAACGCCTTTACATGGTCAAGGTTCATTTTTGAGGTGTCGGAAAGCTGGATATTCTTGAACATTTTTCCAGCTTCAATTCCAGCTTCGCGGCCGAATACAACAACGTCAAGCAAAGAATTTCCCATCAAGCGGTTTGTTCCGTGAACACCGCCAGAAGCTTCACCTGCAACAAGCAAATTCTTTACGTTTGTGTGGCAAGTCTTGTCGATTTCAACACCGCCGTTCTGATAGTGAAGCGTTGGGTAAACCAAAATCGGCTCCTTGCGGATGTCGATTCCGTATTTAATGAACATATTGTACATCGCAGGAATTGACTTCAAGATTGTGCCTTCTCCATGAATCATATCAATCATTGGAGTATCAAGCCAAACAGCGTCCTGAACATCATTGTGAACGCCACGACCTTCTTTTACTTCACGGATAATTCCAGAAGCGTTTACGTCGCGTGTTTCAAGCGGGTGAATATAAACTTCACCATTCTTATTGATAAGTTTTGCGCCAAGAGAGCGTACTTTCTCTGTTACAAGTTTTCCAAGAATCTGGCTTGGGTAAGCGGCTCCTGTAGGGTGATACTGCAAAGAATCCTGATACAAAAGCTTTGCTCCGGCTCTGTAAGCAAGCACAAGACCATCGGCTGTCGCACCGTAATGGTTAGAAGTAGGGAATCCCTGGTAATGCATACGACCAGCACCGCCAGTTGCAAGAATAACAACTTTTGCCTTTGCGATGTAGATTTCATTTGTTTCCATGTTCATAAGAACTGCACCGCAAGCTTCGCCTTTCTCATTCTTGATAAGTTCGATTGCAGATGTAAAATCAACAACTGTTATGTTGTCTTTGCGGTTAAAAGTCTCATCGCGGAGTGTACGCATGATTTCAGCCCCAGAATAATCCTTGCAGGCATGCATACGTTTTCGGCTTGTTCCGCCTCCATGAGTTGTAACCATTGTTCCGTCTGGCATTTTGTCAAACTCAACACCAAGGTCGTTCAGCCATTTGATTACAGAAGGAGCTTTGTTTACAAGAGTATAAACAAGTTCCGGCTTTCCATCAAAGTGTCCGCCACCAAAACAGTCAAGGTAATGCTGTGCAGGAGAATCGTTAGGCTTATCAGCAGCCTGGATTCCACCCTCTGCCATCATGGTGTTTGCATCTCCTACGCGGAGTTTTGTTACAAGCAAAACTTTTGCGCCGGCCTCAGAAGCCATGATTGCCGCTGAAGTTCCAGCTCCACCGCCTCCGATAACAAGAACATCTGTCTCGTAGTCAACGTGGTTCAAGTCAATGTGCTCCGGTTCAATTCTTGGCTTTGCCTCAAGCATTTTTGCCAATTCAATAGGAGCTTTCTGTCCTTTGTTAGGACCGATTTTCAGCTCTTCAAACTGACTCTTGATTCTATCCGGATGGAATTTCAAAAGCAAATCGTCTTTTTCTTCCGCAGTAAGACGTGCGTGTTCAAATTTAAGGTTTTCTTCGCGTTTTTCTGCAACAATTTTAGCTGCATCGTCAAGATAATTTCCGTACATATCTTTGTCTCCTGTGCGTGTTATTTTTCAATTTCTCGTGTGTTATACAACTCTTTGATTTCAGCCAAAGGCTTTTTCATCAAATTCTGAATAAGTTCCTCGCACTTTCCCTCGTTGATTTCTTTTACGCGGTCAAGAAGATGCTGGCTCTGCGGCTGGATATATTTTCCGTTAAGGCGGCGAGCAAGCTCAGCAACCTGAGGATGGCTGATTCCTGCCGGACAGCGAGAAGAACAGCAACCGCACATAATGCAGTCAAAAGAAAGATTAGCGCATTTTTCAAAATCACCGCGCTGAGCATAAGCAATGTACTGCATTGTCTGAAGATTCTGCGGACAGGCACGTGTACAAGCGTTGCATCCTACACAAGAATAAATTTCAGGGTAAAGCTGCATCATGACAGCCTGCTCCGGCTTAATCTTGTTGATGTCGTAAACCTGTTTTACAAGCGGGAAGAACGGAAGGGTTGCAATGTACATTCCATCAATAACTTTTTGTGAACAAGCAAGACAAGTTTTAAGCTGATTTTCGCCTTTTACGCGGTAAATAGTCGCACACGCACCGCAGAATCCATTTCGGCATCCGCAGCCTCTTTTTAGCTGATAGCCAGCATATTCCATCGCATTCATTACTGTAAGTTCTGCCGGAACTTCGTATTTTTTTCCGAACAGATATATTGTAGCCAT
>NZ_DBKJ01000035.1:0-5084 GCF_002297325.1 Treponema sp. UBA753
TGATAAAGACGAAATGCTGGAGATTAACACAGAGCTTAAAACCCTGAGCAAAAAAAGACTGCGCTCTTGAAGCTAAAATAGCAGATAATCTGAAGGAGTTGTTCGGGGAAATGAAAAACGAAATAGCAATACACAATAGCGAATAGATAAAAAACAATTGGAATATGATGTTATAAAATAACTTCTATTTCGCAAAATTAAAAAATTATTGATTTTGCGAAATAGGAATCAGTATTATAAATATTGCAGACTTCCTTTTGAATAAGAACTAGCAATTTATATCAAACTACATTATAGAAGACAACATTGAAGTTTCGGTTTTAGAACACGGAAGAGTCTGTCCTGTTTTTCTGCTTGATATTTTTGCATCTGTATGCAAAAATATCAAATGAGATGTTCCTGTAATAAAAAAACTTGAGCTACTTATTTATATTTTATCTGAAAAATAATCGATTACAACTAGCTTTTTATCATTTACGCAATTTATCAAAACAACTCGCTGTGAGAATTTATTCTGAAAGCCGTAAGAATTAACGCATCTTTATTTTTGCTGTAAATCAGCACAAGGTCAGGCTTTACATGGCAGTCCCTAAAACCGGCATACTCGCCTTTCAACGGATGATCTTTATATTTTTGCTCCAAGATTTCGTCATTTGCAAGTCGGTTGATTACATTTTTTGCAAGTTCTCTGTCTGCTGGCGATAATTTTGCGTAGTCTTTGTCAAAACGTTTTGTCGTGGCGATTCTATAGACCATGAGCGGCCTCATATTCATCCATGGAAGAAAAAGCTTTCAATGTGCCTTTCTCATATTCCGCAAGGACTTCAGCCTGCTCAGCCTTTAATTCATCAGCAAGAGAATTTTGCTTTTTTATGGAAACCTTAGCCGCAGGATGCAGTTTGCACACACTCTTAATGGCAGAAAGAAGCGCATTATCAGCATTCTGAATAGTCATACTAACAACCATAAAAAAATCCTCCTAAAACTATCTAAAATAAATTTAACATAGTCATTTTCAAAAAGCAATTGTATTTTTAATTTTCTTACTATAATTAAGCACGAATAAGCTCCATTTTAGTCCGTGGCGCGGACATTCACATATCCGCATAGCGGACACATACATATCCGTGGCACGGACGTAGCCATATCCGCAACACGGACTTGTACATGTCCGCGGCACGGATTTAAAAACAATCCAAAAGTACAATCATTTTGCACAAAAACATTTAAAATGCTTGACAAAGTGGTTTTCTAGAGTTATATTTATCATATCAAAAGTTCTTTTTAATTGTACAAATACAAAAGAATTTTTACAAAGGAATACAGAGTTTTTTTATTAAAAGGCACATATAAAGTGCAAGGGTGAAAAGTTAATGGGTAACACTTTTTTCAAAGAAAAAGTAAGAAAGTTAAGGGAGGGAAAAAATCTTACAATGGAGCAGCTTGCAAATGCTGTCGGAGTAACAAAAAGCCGTGTTAATATGTGGGAAAACAACGGCACTGTTCCACGGCAGGATGCACTGTTGAAGCTCGCAAAGTTTTTTGAAGTTTCAACTGACGAGCTTTTAGGAAACTTCAATTTTAAGGAAACAAACATGAAATTAAATTCTATTCAGCGAAACCTGAAAAAACTAAATGATTCTGACCTTGACAAAGCTGATGCCGCAATGAAACTGCTGTTTGGCAAAATCTGGGAAGAAGATGAAAAGGAGGAACATGGCGACTTATAAACCTGACTTTAAGAAATCTTATATTGCTGCCCACGAAAAGCTTGTAAAATTGCCACTTGGAACAACATTTCCGCTGAAAACTGCGAAAATCATTGAAGATTTTTCAGACTTGGAACTTCATTCGTTTAACTGGGCAGAAAAACATGGCTTTCTACGGATATATTTTAAAAGCGAATCAGCAGAACTTTATGAGCAAAATGGATGCTACACAATTTTTTATAATGAAACAAAGCCGTCCACACATTCAAAGTTCTCAATACTTCACGAGCTTTTCCATTATGAAAGCAATCATGATTTAAACGCAGGCGAAAAAAATACAGAGCTTTATAATAAGCAAGAAGTTGAGGCAAATTTCTTTGCCGCAGAAATGCTTATGCCAGAGCCAGTAATAAAAGAGCTTGAAAAACGCGGCAAAAAGATGGATGCAAAAGAAATTCAAAAAGTCTTTGGGACATCTGCAAAGGCGGCAGAAATCCGATTCAAGACGCTAAAAAGCTATCCAAATTTTTTACGTTCAAATGAAGAAAAAGAATTTGACGAATATCTTGTAAAATTTACTTTCAAAAAATTTATCGATTCCATCTGTCCAAAGATGCGAAAATTAGACCTGCAAAACGAATATGAAGTGCAGGCAGAGCGAGACAGATGGATAGCAGAAGGATATTAACATTAATAATTAATATAGAAAAAATGATAAATTTGGAGGCAATTTAAGACTAGCGCGGAAACTTCGGAACTTTCCGCAAAAAAATAGCCGCTTTTCACTGGTACTGAAAAACGGCGACTAGAACATACTCACGGTATGGCTAATAGTGTTACTAATATTACCGTGAAAAGACTGTCCGAGTCAAGAAAATTTTATAATAAGAGGTAATGCCCCTATGGCAGAACTTATTACAGAGCACACTGGCTCTACAAAAACAGTAAATGTAACGGTAAGAAAAAGACACATAATCGACGGCGAAAAACAATTCGCCACAGTAAACCGCAACACTGCAACCCTTGAAAACATAATTGCAGCAGTTCACAAGAACAATCCATTGATTTCTGAAAATATCATAAGAACTGTAGCAACAGAATTCAAGATAGCAATGCTTGAAAAACTGCAAAATGGAGAAGGCTTGAATCTGTTCGATCTTGGAACTTTATATCTTACTTCCAAAGGCAGCATTGAATCAGAAAATCCAACGGCAGAAGATGTTCCTGCATTCGGTGTCGGGTTTACTCCCTCAAAAACCGCAAAGTTCTCTGTTTCCGATATTGAAATTGATTCTCTTGAAAAAGCTGAAACCTCTCCTTCTATAGCAACCTTCACAGATCTTTCAACTAACAAAACTGGGTTTGAAATAACAGAAGGAGGCGGAATGAGAATTTCTGGAGAAAGGTTAAAAATTGCAGGAAGCAATGACGAGACAGGCATATTCTTTGCGCCTGTTCTTGAATCTGGCAAAATCGATGAAAACGAAGAAAACTGGAATAAAGTTTCAAAACTTTTCAGAAATTTTCCAAAAGATTTGTCATTTTTCTTGCCGGATATTGCAAAAGCAGAATCAAAATGGTTTATTGTAGTGCGAACTGCAAGCAGCTGGGGTTCAAGGACAAGCAGCACATTAAAAACCTCTATAAGCAAGAATCCAATTTCGGTGGTTTCGGCTTAAATGAAAGTGATAAAAAAAGCAGTGTTGGAATTTCCAACACTGCTTTTTCATAACATCGCTACAAATTACTTAAACACAAGCTCACGTCCGTTGCTCGAAACATTTATCGTGCAGCCTTCGGCGAACTTTCCTTCAAGCAGTTCCTTTGAAAGCGGATTTTCTACCCAAGTCTGAACCGCACGCTTTACAGGGCGGGCACCAAACGCAGGGTCATAGCCTTTTTCTGCAATGAAGTCCACAGCAGAATCGTCAAACTTAATTGCAATTCTTCTGTCTTCAAGGCGTTTTGCAACACGCTCAAGCTGAATCTTAACGATTCCGCCAATACAGCTCTTGTCAAGACGGCCGAACATTACAATTTCGTCGATTCGGTTCAAGAATTCCGGGCGGAAATGCGTTTTAAGCAAACCGTCAATCTGAGTTCTTGCTTCTTTCATCTTCTCGTCTGTGTCAGCATCAAGAATCAGTTCGCTTCCCAAGTTGCTCGTCATAATGATAATTGTGTTCTTAAAGTCCACAACTCTGCCCTGTCCGTCTGTAAGTCTTCCGTCATCAAGAACCTGAAGAAGAACATTGAAAACATCAGGATGCGCTTTTTCAACTTCATCGAACAAAACTACGCTGTAAGGACGGCGGCGCACTGCTTCTGTAAGCTGACCGCCTTCATCGTAGCCAACGTATCCCGGAGGCGCGCCAATCAAACGGCTCACGCTGAATTTTTCCATATACTCAGACATATCGATTCGGGTAAGCGACTTTTCATCGTTGAACAAGAAGTCTGCAAGAGTTTTTGCAAGCTCTGTTTTACCAACACCAGTCGGTCCTATGAACAGGAAGCTGCCAAGCGGACGGTTCGGGTCGCTCAAGCCGGAACGGTTACGGCGAATTGCATCGCTTACAACCTGCACGGCTTCGTTCTGCCCAATAACACGCTTGTGAAGAACTTCCTCAAGCTGCAAATATTTTTGCTTTTCGCTAGAAAGCATTTTTGCAACAGGAATTCCTGTCCAGTTGCTTACAACACGCGCAATGTCTTCTTCTGTAACTTCCTGCCGCAAAAGGGACTCGCGCTCTGGGTTCGCCTCAACTTCCTTGTCGTGGGCAACAGCCTCTGCAAGCTGCTTTTCCAATGAAGGAATTGTGCTGTACTTTAATTCAGCGGCTTTTGCAAGGTTGCCTTCACGTGTATATTTCTCTTCGTTAAAGCGAGCCTCTTCAAGCTCTTCTTTTATCTTGCGACTCTTGTCGATGCTGTTTTTTTCGTTCTGCCACTGAAGTTTCATGGCATCGCGTTTTGAAGTCAGCTCTGAAAGTTCTTTTTCAAGTTTTTCAAGACGCTCTTTTGAAGCGTTGTCGTCTTCCTTGCTCAAAGACTGCTTTTCAATCTGAAGCTGCAAAAGTTTTCGCTCAATCTGGTCAAGCTCGGTAGGCTGGCTTTCAATTTCCATCTTTAAACGGCTTGCGGCTTCATCAACCAAGTCAATCGCCTTGTCTGGCAAAAAGCGGTTTGTGATGTAGCGGTTTGAAAGAACTGCCGCGCTTACCAAAGCCTCATCGTTGATTCTAACTCCGTGATGAATTTCGTACTTGTCGCGGAGTCCGCGCAAAATAGCGATTGTGTCCTCAACAGTCGGCTCAGCGCAATAAACTTGTTGAAAACGTCGCTCAAGGGCCGCGTCTTTTTCAATGTACTTGC
>NZ_DBKJ01000011.1:0-2981 GCF_002297325.1 Treponema sp. UBA753
AAATTTTATCAACACCTCGTCCTGACTTTACGCAGCTAGACAAAGATGTGGCGGCTTACGAGAAAAAGCGTGCAGATGAACGAAAAGCAAAGGCGAAAAAATAATTCATTCCCATATAAAACCAAAATATGACGCTGACTGCATTTTTATGTATCAGATTTTATAGGAACAAAAATGTCCATTGAAAAAAATATAAACAAAGAAAATACAACAGAAGTTGTCCCAAAAAACGCTCGTTTAAATGGGCAGGGAAAACTTCACCTTGCAACTGTTTTTAGCGGAATCGGTGCGATTGAACATACTTTGGATAGAATGAATATTCCTCACGATATTGTTTTTGCCTGCGACAACGGCGATGTTGATGTTCTTTCAAAGAAGATTCCCGAAAATATTTCTGAAATTGAAAATGAACTTTCTGTTCTTACAGCGGAAATCAGCAAAATTGAAGTTCAAACAGAGGAAGACAGGCTTTATAAATCCGAGCTAGACCTGATTCTTTCAAAGACAAATGAAGAAGTCAAAGTTTATAAATCGATGAGCCTTTCAAATTCAACGGAAAACAAGATTTCAAGAAAGATAAAAGACATTTGCCAGCGAACAGGAATGTTGCACGAAAAAATCAATTCTTTCAAAATCTTAAAGGAACTTTCAAAAATTCCTGATTATTCTGAAAAGAAAAAATTTGTTGACGCTCTTTATAAGAACAAGGAAGAAAGCAACAAAGTCAAGAAAACTTACAAGGCAAACTATAAAATTGATGACAAGGATTTTCATTGGAATGTTTCTTTTCTTGACGGAAAACAGTATGAAAATCAGGTTGACTTGTTCGTTGGCGGAAGTCCTTGCCAGTCGTTCAGTTTGGTTGGAAAGCAGCGAGGACTTGCCGACACACGCGGAACTCTTTTTTATGAATATGCCAGGCTTGTAAAGGAAATCCGACCGAAAGTTTTTATTTATGAAAATGTGAAGGCTCTTTTGAGCAATGACGAAGGCAGAACTTGGGAAACAGTTCAAAAAGTCTTTACCGATTTGAACTATAACTGGAAATATAAAGTTTTAAATGCTAAAGACTATGGAATTCCGCAGAACCGAGAGAGAGTTTTTGTTGTTGGTTTTAGAAACGATTTGAAGCTTGAAAAGGAATTTGAGTTTCCAAAACCGATAGAGCTAAAAAAGAAAATGCAGGATTTCCTTCTTGACAATGCGCCGGGCGGCTATTTTCTTCCCAAAAAAGGCGTGGATTTTGTAACAGACGAAAAGAATCTTACAAAACGATACACGCAGATTGATGGCGATATTCAGCTTTGCCAAAAGAAAAATCAGCAGTTCAACTGGCATGGAGATTTTGTCTTTCAAAGCGAGGAAGAAGCAAAGCGAAAAATAAAAAAGGATTTGGAAAAGTATTTCTTGTCGGAAAAAGTGAGAAAATATGTTCTTGCAACAGGAACAAAAGGGTTTTATTCAAGACCAAAAACGGACTTGGAAGTTGCCCGTCCTCTTTTGACAACAATGCACAAAATGCACCGAGCTGGAGTTGACAATTATGTTACAACAGACGGACGGCTTAGAAAACTTACTCCTCGTGAATGTTTCCGTTTGATGGGATTTTCAGACGATTTTGTGATTCCCGTTTCTGACACTTCCGCTTATCAGCAGGCGGGAAATTCAATCGTTGTTGATGTTTTGATTAACATTATGAATTCTGTTTTGGAAAGCTATCCTCAACTTGTTGGAGGAAACAATGGCTGATCCGATTTGTCGTTGGCGAAATGCAACACCTGAAACAGTATGTGAAATTGTTGAAGAGCTGCCTAAAAGTGAAATGCCAGAAGATGAATTTAGAGATTCTATGGCAAAATCTAAATTCGGAAGCGAGTTTTTTCGCACTCCATATCAGTTTGCCTGTCAGTTGGCACTTTACTTTATAGATGATGACAAAATTTATCATCCAAGATTCAGAAATAACATTTCAATAGAAGAAGCTGATAAATATCTTCATCATTGGTTCAGTTTATATTATGTTCCTAATCCTTATACAAAGAAAGGTTTTAAGGAGATTGAAAGACCACTGTTTTTTGAACAGACTTTGATGGAGAAGCTGAAACTAAAGAGCGAATCTTCAAATTTTCAAGACTTATTGAAACAGACTTTTAAAGATGAAATCGGTGAAATTGATATTTTGCGAAATTTGATAAATAAGTATTCAACTTTTCTGAAAGTTGAGAATGACATAATTTCTCTTACGGAAAAAGGAAAATCTAAAATGGAAATCAATGTAGATAGAGATGATAAAAAATCATTCTTTAAGAGTTTTGATGAAAAAACTGATTCCTCAGCATCTCCTTACACAAATCCAAGGCAAATCATTTTCTACGGAGTTCCCGGCTGCGGAAAAAGCCATAAAATCGGGGAAATGTTAAAGAATCCTGATAAATTTAAAATTGAGTCGGAAGAACATCAAGTTATAAGAACTGTTTTTCATCCTGACTATACTAATTCAGATTTCATTGGACAAATTTTGCCAAAAGTAAATGCTGATAAAACTATTGAATATGTTTTTGTTCCCGGTCCTTTTACAAAAATACTTGCTAAAGCAATAAAACATTCTTCTAATCAATATGTTTTAATAATTGAAGAAATAAATCGAGGAAATGCTGCTTCAATTTTCGGAGAAACTTTTCAGCTTTTGGATAGAATGAAAAAAGGTCAAACTATTACCGAAAAAATATTCGATGGAGATTTGAATACTTATGGGCAGGGCTGGAGCGAGTATTTTTTTATGAATGATGATATAAATCATTACATATTAAAAGAATGTAATGGAAATGATACAAATAAAGCGGTAAATGTGAATGGAATCGTTTTCTCTGAAAATACAGGAATCCGTCTTCCGCCGAATCTTTCAATTCTTGCTACGATGAATACAAGCGACCAGAATGTTTTTACGCTTGACAATGCCTTTCAGCGCAGATGGAAAATGG
>NZ_DBKJ01000092.1:0-2877 GCF_002297325.1 Treponema sp. UBA753
TCGTCTGTCTTTTCAATCAGTTTTCCACGGTTGCAAGGAGCAAACATTCCCTGGCGCAAACTGTCCAAATCTTTTTCAAACAAAGACTCGTTCTGCTCCATCAAATTTTCTTCTGCAAATCCTGTCTTATAGGCGGCGCGCAAACCTGCCATTCGTCCTTTTATCATCGCAGAACTTGCTTCTTCAATTCCGCTTACATCTCCTGCCGCAAAAAGACAAGGAACAGAAGTTTCGCCATATTCATCAACAATCGGAACTTGCCCGCCACGTCTTGGATTATCTTCCATTGCACAGCCAGACATTTTCAAAAGCTGACTCATTGGCGAAAGACCAACCGCAACACAAATTGTGTCAACATCAAAATGAATTTCTGTTCCCGGAATAATCTTAAAATGCTCGTCAACCTTGCCGATTGTTACACCTTCAACTTTTTCAGTTCCTTCAACTTTTTTGATTGTATAACCCAGAAAAAACGGAACTCCGGTTCGGGCAACCTTTGCCGCATGAACGCCATAACCGCCGATTCTAGGAGCTGCGTCAACTAATGCAACAACTTCGCAGCCTGCCTGCAGCAGCTGAAAACTAACAACAAGGCCAACGTTTCCGCTTCCAAGCATAAGAATCTTTTTTCCAGGCTTTACACCGTGCAGATTCATCATTGTCTGAGCCGCTCCAGCTCCAATAACGCCCGGCAAAGTCCATCCTTCAAAAGGAACCATGTTTTCCGCCGCACCGGTGGCAATAATCACACTTGAACCTTTGTAATGATGAATCGCGCCATCATGATTTACAGTAACTTCCTTGTTTTCAAAAATGCCAGTTACAGTCGCATCCAGTTTTACCTTAACGCCAACTTCTTCCGCTTCTTTTAAAAGTTCCGTTCCAATGTTAAATCCACGGATTTTTGCCTTATGTTCTTTTGAACCAAAAAATTTATGAATCTGCTTAAAAAGCTGTCCGCCCGGTTTATGGTTTTCATCAAAAATCATAACATTCATTCCGTGCTTAGCCGCTTCTATTCCTGCGCTAAGACCAGCAGGTCCTGCGCCAATTACAATCAAATCATATCTTTCCATATTTGTTTCCGCCTTACCAAGTTTTTTCAGCCGAACATCCATACTGAGTTTGAACTTTCATTCCGGCTTTTAAAGGAGTTATGCAAGTCCTAGTATTTGGAACGCCATCGACAACCATTACGCAGTCTGTGCAACGCCCAATAGCACAAAAAATTCCTCTTGGTTTATGCAATTTAGAAGTTTCTCTGTGCTTTAAAATTCCTGCCGCACGCAAGGCCATTGCAATCGGCTCACCCTCATACCCTTGCATTTCTTTTCCGTCAAATATAAACGTTACGAGTTCCCCTTTTTCAGGAACTCCTAAAATAGGATGTTCTGCTATACGTTCCATGTTCAACCTCACTTTGCAACAATGTAAAACTAAAATTTTTATTTTTCTTGTAAAAATTCGCATTGGAAATTTTTTTTCGGCAAATATAATGAATCAAGATTTTGAAAAATAATTTTCTGAACCACTTTGGAGGTTTTATATGAATGAAAACATTTTTCCTAATATCGACATTCTGTTTCTAAACGAAAAAGATTTGATTAAATGCGGCGTAAAAAACATGAAAAACTGCATCGACGTAATGGAAAAACATTTTTCGCTAATCGGAAACGGAGATTACCGAATGGGCGGAGCAAACGGCAATGAGCACGGCTTAAAAATGTCGTTCCCGGAAAGCTCTCCTATAAAGAATTTTCCTCTTAATGGACCTGACTATCGCTTTATGGCGATGCCTGCATATCTAGGCGGAGAATTTCATACCTGCGGAATAAAAACTTACGGTTCTCACCAAACAAACCGCTCAAAAGGATTGCCTCGCTCAGTTTTAATGCTTCAACTTCTTGATGCAGAAACTGGCGCCCCTTACGCATATATGTCTGCAAACCTTATAAGTTCAATGCGAACGGGAGCCGTTCCAGGACTTGGAATCCGCTATCTTTCCATAAAAGAGCCAAAAATTGCAACAATTGTAGGTCCTGGTGTAATGGGACGAACCGCAGCCTTAGCAATCGCGACAGAAAAACCTTCTGTAACAACAATAAAAATCAAAGGCCGCTCAGAAAAAGGTATCAATGAATTTATAGATTTTTGCAAGGAATATTGCCCTACATTCAAAAATTTTGTTGTTTGCGATTCAATCGAAAGCGCCGCAAAAGACAGCGACATTATTTATTTTGGAACAACAAATGCCGCAAAATATGAAGACAATCCTTTCCTAAAAGATGAATGGATAAAAAGTGGAGCTTTAGTAATAAGCACAAGCGCACTTTTAATGAACCACGAAGGCTGGAAAGACACAAAAAAATTCAAGCTTGTAAGCGATGACTACAAAATGTACGTCGGCTGGGGAAAAGGAAAACCTGCTCCAACACAAAAGAACGTTTCAACCTTAATTGGCATGGCTTTTTACGACGCAGTTGTAGAAGGCATTGTAAAAGAATCAGACTTGGTAGAAATTGGCGATATTGTAAACAACAAGAAACAAGCTCGCGATAGCGATGAACAAATAATTGTTTACGCAGTCGGCGGAATGCCAACAGAAGACGTTGCCTGGGGAAGATTCTGCTACGACAGCGCAATAAAAAATAAAATCGGCACAAAGCTGAACCTTTGGACTTCCCCTGAATGGAGCTAAAAGAAAAATAAGATCGAATGTCGAGTTTTAAATTTAAGTGTCATTATCGGGAATGACACTTAAATTACTGTTCTTATCAAAACTCGACATTTGGGCTGTTTAGTAGCTGTTTTATTAAAAATCGACATTCGACCCATAATTCTTCATCTTTATATCCTTGCAAAAGAAAATCCTGAACA
>NZ_DBKJ01000025.1:0-61791 GCF_002297325.1 Treponema sp. UBA753
AGTCTCTATTGTACCCCCCCCCCGGGATTTGTCAAGTACTTTTATAAATTTTTGTTAATTTTTTTCTGCTTATTCATTGGCATTAAACAAAACTTTTTTCCTAAACATCCGCTTTATTTTTTCCGAAAATCAGAACAAGGGAATCTTTTTATTCAGAGGGTGCAATATGAAGTCTATTGGAATAAAACTCGCAGACGGAACTTTCTATCCGCTTTTGGAAGAAGGAAATCCAGAAAAGAAAACTATTGACCTAACGACGGTCATGGACAACCAAACAAAAGTTCAGGTTGACGTATATAGAACAGAAACTGGAACGCTCGAAGGCGCAGAATATGTGGACACACTTGAAATTACAAATTTGAATCCGCATCAAAACGGAGAGCCGACTTTGTGCCTTGCAATCGACGTGGACAAAAACAACGAGCTTTCCGCAGAAATCCGTGACCTTGAAACTGGAAAGAAAAGCGAAATCCAAGTTACCCTCGCATCCCGCACTCATTCAGAGGCAAACCAGATAGAAAAAATTTCCCAGGAAGAAGATGCGCCAGTTACAATTTCTGACAGCGATCTTGCAAATGCCGGACTTGCAGATTTTGTTGCAGAGCAGGCAAAAAAAACAAATGACGACGACTTTCACTTTGACGACCTGAATAATTCTGAGCCGCAAACTTCACCAGAATCTTCTGCGGACGAAGAAATTTTTGGCAAGGACAGTTTGGACCTTCCAGAGTTTCCTTCAGATGCAAATGAAGAAATTTCTGCGGATTCATTTCTTGATGAAGAGGACGACAAAACTTTTGTGCCGGACAACACAAAGCTTCATCCTGAAATTGAGGAAATAGAAAATTTCGACACAGAAGTTTTTGAAGAGCCGGACACAAGCATTCAAGAAGAATTCACAGACGAGCCAATTGAAGCAGAAGAACAAGAAATTCCAGAGCAGGAAATTTCAGAAGCTCCTTCAGAAGACAATGTGATTGACGTTGACCACACGGAAGTTGAACTTCCAGATGACCAGACAGAAATAAACGACCTTCCGGATTTTGACAGCACAGAATCAGTTGAAGATGAAGAACCGAAAGAAAATGAAACTCAACTTTCAGAAGAAAGCAATGAGCTGCCTGATTTTGATGACACAGAATTTTCACTTCCAGATTTTGAGGATGAAAAAACAGAAGAGTCTCTTTCCGATGAGGATTTTTCTCTTCCGCCGGAATTTGACGATGAGTCAGAACTTCCGCAAGAAAACGAAGAGCAGCCAAAAGATCCAACGTTTCAGCCAAACACAAATATGTTCAGCAATCTTTATGACAAAGAAACAATGCAAGGCTCGTCATCTTCATATAGCGAGGAAGACGAAATAAAAAGGAAAACAAAAGCGCCTGTAATAATCTGCGTGGTCTGCGCAATAATTTGCGTGATTGCGGCACTACTTGTGCTTTTTGTAATTCCATCCAAGCTGAATATTTTTGGAAAGCACACTGAAAAAATTTCAGAACAGGAACAAGTAACAAATCTTCCTTCTGAAGAAATTAATCAGCAAACAGAAATTGCAGAGCTTCCGCCTGAACCAGAGCCAATTCCTGCGAAAGAAGATGAAATTGTAATTGCAGAAATTCCAGAAGCTGTTGTGCCAGAACCGCCAGAACCGGCTCCAGAACCAATTGAAGACATTCGCTACAAAATTGTCTGGGGAGACACTTTGTGGGACATTTCAAATGCCTACTATAAAACTCCTTGGAAATACAAGCGAATTGCAAATTATAACGGCATAAAAAATCCTGACCACATTATTTCCGGGCATTGGATTCTTATTCCGGCGGAGTAATTTTTTGGCATTTAGTTTTTTATATTATTGATGAAAAAAGTACGTGTATTTATTTCCTGCCTGATTGTCTTGGTGAGCTTTACAGGATTTGGATGCGCACAAAATAATTCTCTGCAAAAAAAATATGGACAAGATTCCGCATATTTTATGGCGCTTCTTTCTCTTGAAAACGGAAACCAGCGTCAGGCGGAACATCTTTTAAAGCAAGCTGAAAAAAAAGCGTCTCCATTAATTGCAAGACGTTCAATGGAAAAACTTTCGCAGCTTGGAAATGTTCAGGAACGCATAAACAGAAGCTACAGTTTGTACAAAAAATTTCCAGATGAAGAGACAAAACTTGCAGCCGCAAAAGAATTTTTTGAAAACAAGGAATATGCAAGAGTAATCCGCTTTACAGAAAAAATCGATTTAAAAAATTGCCTGAATGAAACCGCGTACTACAGGCTTTCTTCAATGCATAAAAAAAGCGACTCAAGATTCAGCAAGGAATTTTTTGAATGGTGCGTATCAAGAACATTTACAGATTTGCATTACAAGCTTTTTTGCGAAACATTCAAATCCGAAGAAACGGAAGAATCAAAAGTTATCCAGCTGCGTGCCGATGTCTTTACAAAAAATTATGTCGCCGCATATTCAAATGCAAAATCACTTCTTGAAAATAAAAAATTTCTTTTTCCGCAAATTTTAAGCGATGCAGGAAAATCATTTTTATACGGCTCAAACAGTTTTTTTTCAAATGCGATTTATCTTGATTCCATAAAAAACAGTTTGCCTGACGATTGCAAATTCTACGCAGACTTTTATTCAGGGCGGCTTTATGACAAAGCAGATGCCTACAAAACAAGAGCTTTAAACAGATTTGTTCTTGCAATGCAAGAGTCTTTGTCGGACGCAAATTTTGACAATGCGCTTTGGTATTATTTAAATTGCCTTTTAAGAATTTCAGTTCCAAAAACAATCGATGCGATTTCTCAATACAAAGATGAATGGAAAACCCCATCTTACTTTGATGATTTTTTTGAGACACTTTCTGTGAGGCTTCTTTCGCTTCATGCTTGGAATGATTTTTTTAAAACTGCAGATCTAATTTATGGAAAAGCAAGCCCGGAAATTTCTGCAAAGTATTCATATATTTCTGCCCGGCTCATTCAGGAAAATTTTATCAAGCCTTCAAAAGAAAAATCAGAAGAAGAACATAGGCTTTTTTCGCAGGCACTTCAAAGCGGAAGCGATTTATACTACAGATTTCTTGCAATAGAAAAATTGGAGTTGGACAAAACAAAAGCAGAAGAAATTATTTTTTCAGTAGGAAACAAAAAAGAAATTCAGCCGGACATTCAAGCTGAAAAACTTTTGCTTGGATATGCAGACTTCGGACTTAAAGAATTTATTTATCCTGAATACCAAAAACTTCAAGATAAAATCGGAATCGAATGCGCAGAAAAAATTGCAGAATTTCTAAGTCAGTGCGGAAAAGGACAAGAAAGCATCCGAATTGCTTCCAGACGATTATTTTCAAAAGATCAGCCTTTTCAAAAAAAACTTCTGGAACTTTCATTTCCGCAGTATTTTAAAGAGAGCGTTCAAAAATCTTGTCAGGATTTTTCGCAGCCGGAATATCTTCTTTACGGATTAATCAGAAGCGAAAGTTTTTTTAATCCAAATGCAAAAAGCAACGCCGGCGCAAAAGGACTTACTCAGCTTATGGAAGGAACCGCCGCAGACGTTGCACGAAAACTTAAAGTAGCGCAATTTGATTTAACAGACAGCGAGACAAATATAAGATTCGGCTCATTTTATCTTGAAGAACTCAGGCGCAGGCTTGACGGCTCTTCCATACTTGCAACTTTTTCTTACAACGGCGGAATTTCAAGAGTGCGTTCCTGGGTAAAAAGCGCGAACCTTGAATTCGGAACTTCAAATTTGCCAAAGGATTTATTTTTAGAAGCGATTCCATTTTCTGAAACAAGAGAATACGGACGCAAAGTTGTTTCCGCGGCGGCGATGTACGGCTATCTTTATTACGGACTAAGCACATCGCAAGTTGTTGAAGAAATTATGAAATGAAACTAGAATACATTGCGCTTTAAAAAGCTCTAAAAATATTTTTATTCTTTTTAATTTTATAAACGGAGACAAAATTATGACTGACCCGTTTGCACAAGTTCTGCCTCAGGCATTTCATTTTTCACATTTGCAAGGAACGCAGTTTGTTCTTTTGCTCGGAATCATCATGTTTTTTGGCGCGCTCGGCGGACGCATTTTTCAAAAGCTGAAAATTCCGCAAGTCGTAGGATATATTGTAATCGGAATTTTAATCGGCTCTTCTGGCTTTCAAATTTTGCGTCTTGAAACAATAATCGCATTGAATCCCGTAAATACAATCGCGCTTTCTCTAATAGGATTTTTAATCGGTGCGGAGTTAAAAATCGATGTAATAAAAAAATACGGCAAACAGTTCATTGGAATTTTAATCGGCGAATCTGTAACTCCATTTTTTGTAGTTGGAATTTTCGTCACGTTGGTCGCATACATTTTTATGAAAGATTTCAAGACCGCTGTTTCTTTCGGACTGATTCTTGGTGCAATATGCGCCGCTACAGCTCCAGCCGCAACAACTGATGTTTTAAAGGAATACAGAACGCGCGGACCTTTAACTACAACGACTCTTGGAATTGTTGCAATGGATGACGCAGTCGCACTGATTTTGTACGCAGTCGCATCTACGGTTGTTTCGCCCTTGCTTGGCGGACAAGGACAATCGTTTGGAATGCAGATGCTGAATATTGCAAAAGATATTTTTGGTTCTATCATAGCCGGAAGCATTTTTGGCGCGCTTGTAACTTTTGTTGTAAAAAACCTTATGAAAGATGAAGGCAGAGTTCTTTCATTCGGGCTTGGAGGACTTTTTCTTTCCACAGGAATCTGCATAATTTTAGGGCTTGACAATATTCTTGCTGCAATGTCCTTGGGATTTTTTATGGTAAATTTCGCACCTGCAAAAACACGCCCGATATTCAGCCTAGTTGAAAAATTCACGCCTCCGATTTACGTCTTATTTTTTGTGCTTGTGGGCGCAAAACTGAATATTTGGGTTGTTACGCCGGTCTTGGGAATTCTTGCAATTGTCTATGTTGCAGGAAGAACTTTAGGAAAATCAATAGGCGCACGTCTTGGTGCAAAGATAACAAAAGCTCCTCAGACAGTCCACGATTTTTTGCCATGGTGTCTTCTAAGCCAAGCCGGAGTTGCAATCGGACTCAGTATTGCAGCAAGCAACGATTTTGAAAATTCAATTGGTCCGTCCGTAATATTGATAATCACGGCGACAACTTTTATCGTACAGCTAATTGGTCCAGTCTGTGTAAAACATGGAGTTACAAAAGCCGGCGAAGTTGGTCTTGCCATAACAGAAGACGACATTTTAAAATCCTCAAAAGTAAAAGATGTTACTTGGGGAAGTGAAAAAATATGTTGCGCCGACAGCCATGCAATTGTCAGTGAAACAGAAAAAATTTGCCATATTCTTAAAAATTTTGAAACTCACCACAATCAGTCATTTGCAGTCGCTTCAAGTGAAACTGGAAAACTTTCAGGTATAATCACGCTTGAGCATTTAAAAGAAACTCTAATGATTGGAGAATTTGCAGACACGCTTCTTGCCATTGATATTATGGATAAGCCGATTTGCACTTGCAGCCCTGAAGATTCACTTCCTGATGTCTATAAAAAATTCAGCGACGCAGACACAGAATCAATGCCAATTGTAGACAACGATGGAAAGCCTCTTGGCATTATGGAAAAATTCGCCGCTGATCATTATCTTCACACAAGAATTCTTGAAATAAACCGCAAGCTCGAAAACATGGCATAAGCAAAAAAAACGAATCATTGCATAAATCTGCCAAATTTTGTATCTTTAGAAAAATAAAATTTTAGAGGTAGAAATGGCAGACGAAGCTCTCATTGCAAAAGTAAAAGAAACTTTGGAAGCATTCCGCCCGCAACTTAATGCAGACGGTGGCGACATGGAATTTATAAATATCGATGATGAAAATAAAGTTCATCTAAAACTCACTGGAGCCTGCGGATCATGTCCAATGGCAACAATGACTCTTAAAATGGGAATTGAACGCTACTTAAAAGAAACCTGCCCCGAAATTTCCGAAGTTGTACAGGACTAAGCAATGACAGTTGAAAATGACAAATATGTTTCTATCCATTATGTATTGAAAAATGATGAAGGAGCAGTCCTAGATTCTTCCACTGAAAAAACTTTGGATTATGTTCACGGACGCGGATACCTTCTGCCTAAGCTAGAAGAGCAGTTAACAGGAAAAAATCCCGGAGATAAATTCAGCGTAGTTCTTGAACCAAAAGACGGCTACGGAGAATACAGGAAAGAACTTGTTACAGATGTTGACCGTTCAAATTTTGAAGACGGAGTTCCTATAGAAGTTGGAATGGCTTTTCAGGCAATGACTGCTTCCGGACCGCAGATTGTGCATGTTACAAAAATCAGTGATGACAAAATAACAGTTGACGCAAACCACGAGCTTGCTGGAACACGGCTTCATTTTGAAGTTGAAATTGCAGACGTGCGCAACGCAACAGAAGAAGAACTGAATCCACCATCTTGCGGTTGCGGCGGAAATTGCGGTGGCGGCTGTGGAGGCGAATGTTCTGACGGAGGATGTGGCGGCTGCGATGGAAACTGCGGCTGCGAAAATTAAAATTTAGCAGAAACAGTTTCGATTATTTTTGCAGCGTTCGCTTCTTTTGAAGAGCCGGACATATCAATAACAACATCAGCTAGCTGTTCGTAAATAAGTTCACGTTCAATAAAAAAGTCATGGAAAATTTTTTTTGCATCGACTATTGAACGTGGATTTTTTTTTGCTATAAAAGCAGGAACATTTAAAAGCATTCCGTCTTGAGCAACAGAAATTTCCCTTAAAACACGAAAACTAGCAATTCTTTCTGGAGTCTTTAAAAAAACAAAAGTTCCTATTTTTTTTAAAATATCGAGAGCTTTTTTATTTGTGCAAATTCCACCGCCAGTCGCTATAACTGCATTTTTTTTAGCGGAAGAATTTATTTTTTCCTGCAAAAGCAAGCAAGCTTTTTGTTCAGCTTCCTGAAAACCTTCATTTCCAAGTTCTGTATAAATTTGCCTAGGAGTTTTTCCTGTCATTTCAAAAATCACATCGTCTGTGTCAAAAAATGGCACTGAGAGTTTTTTGCTTATTATGCGACCTTGAGTTGATTTTCCGCAATGCTTAATGCCCATTAAAATTATGCTCAATTTTTATCCCCGGTAAATTAAAAAAATTGCTGGGACTTTGTTTATAGGCGGCTCATTTGTTTTTTTCCATTCAGCAACAGAAAGCGTCCTGATAAATTCCTGCTCAGTTGTAAGACCGGCGGCGACACAAACCCGGGTTTCATTCCGGCAAGAATTTAAAATGGATTCCAGCATCTTTAAATTTCTATACGGAGCCTCTATAAAAAGCTGAGTCTGTTTTTCATTCCAAGCGCGGTTTTCAAGCTGCCTTATTTTTGCAGCACGTTCATTCGGCTTAACAGGAAGATAGCCGTTAAAAGCAAAACTCTGTCCATTCAGTCCGCTTGCCATTACAGCCATAATCATCGAAGACGGACCGGAAAGCGGAACAACTTTCAAGCCTTTTTTCTGCGCAATTTCAACAACAGTAGCTCCCGGATCGGCAACAGCAGGACATCCAGCCTCTGAAATAATTCCCATCGGCAGTTTTCTCTTTAAAAGCGGATCAAGATAATTTGAAATTTTTGCAAGGTCTGAATGCTCGTTTAGTTCAAGAAATTCCAGCGAATCAATATCAATAGATGAATCACTAAGCTTTAAAAAACGGATTGCAGAACGCCGGTTTTCAACAATGAAATTTTTTATTCCGAGGATAATTTTTCTGTTATATTCAGGAAGAACTTTTTGGTATTCAGTTTCACCCAAAGTTACAGGAATAAGATAAAGTGCAGGCTCAATTTTTTCCATTGCAAATCACCGTGTAAAAATTGAAATAAAACTTGCGCCGCCAATAAAAGTTCCAATGCTGCTTCCAATTGAAGACAAAAAGAAAACAAGCAGAACGCGAAGAATTCTATTTTTATAAAAGCCTTTTAAACTCGAAGCATCAGCCTGCAAATTTTCCATGTCTTCAACCGCCGGCTTTTTTACAAGAGCCTGAACAATTCCAGAAACAAATCCAATTCCAATAAACGGACAAAGCGAAGTAAACGGCGCTCCAACAGCAGAAGCTAAAATTGCAAGAATGTGTCCGCCTGCAACAGCAGCTCCAATAGCCGCAAGAATTCCATTCCACAAAACCCAGCTTCCAATCAAATCCGCGCCTTTTTCAATTCCGCCTACAATAAAGCCAGCAGCAATAAGTCCCAAAATCAAAATCGGAATTATCCAAGAAGCAACTTTTGCTCCAGCTGATTTTTCTGGAACTTTCTCAATTGCACTTACATCAGGAATTTCTTTTCCAGCCGCAATTTTTTCAAGATGAGAAGAAACTCCAGGCAAATGTCCTGCTCCTAAAACCGCAAGAATATTTTTTTGGGGACAAGACCAAATTTTTGAAGCAAGATAAAAATCACGTTCGTCAATCAGAACTTCTTTTACAGCCGGAAGATAAGACGAAAGTTCCTGCATCATTGTATCCATTTCGCTGGACTGCTTTAAATTTTCAATTTCAGTTTCTGAAACTTCTTCCTTGGAAAAAGCAGTGGCAATAAGCAGAGAAAGCAGTTTGCATTTTCCCATAAAAGAATTTTTTGCCCAGGCACGGCGCAACGTAACTGTTACAGGACGGTCAACCATTATTTGCGGAATTCCAAGCTCCTTAGCTTTTTTGATTGCGGCCGCCATTTCGTCTCCGGGCTTTATTCCAGCGTCTTCTCCCATTCGTTTCTGATAAGCTGAAAGGACAATGTTTGCAAGCAAAAGAAATCCTTGTTTTTTCTTGAGAATTTCAATTATGTCCATTTTTTTCCAGGACTCTTTATCCTCCATGTTTTTCAAGCGGTTTTCGTCAAGCTCAATTGCAACAGAATCCGGCTTCTGCTCTTCAATAGCTTTTTCAACTTCTGAAATACTAGCTTTTGAAACGTGCGCTGTGCCAATGAGAATAAATTTTCTTCCATTAAGCTCAAGAATTTTTTGTGTTGACTTGTTTTCTTCCATAAAAAATTATTTTAAAGGAACTTTTCCTTTTGTTCTCCATTCTGCCAAACGAAATTCAAAAAACATTGGGCTGTTCATGCTGACAACCTTTGCATAATATTCATTGGCAAGTTCTGTTCCACCAAACATATCATAAAAAAGCGCAAGATAATAGTACATTTTTCCCTGCAAATTTCTATTCGTCATTGCTGAAATTCTCTGCGGCAAAGGACGCTCTCCAGCCCTATCATGGAAAACCCGGAGCATAGAATATTCAATCGAATTTCTGTCCATTTTTCTAAGAACCTGATTGCTGAAATTTTTTGCTTCAGTTCCGTTGCCTTCTTTGTAATAGCAGTAAGTAATCATTAGCGGATAAGAAATATTATTCTTGTTGGAATCATAGCACTTCATAAAAGCTTCGCGCGCAGTTGTCCAATTTTCTTCGTGAAGGGCAAGAATTCCAAGGCTTTCGTAAGCGTAGTAATAATTTGGATTCAACTCAATGACTTTTTTGTAGTCTGCCATTGCCTTTGCAAAAATATCCTGCTCATCATAAAGCCCCGCTCTGTATGCGTAAGCTAAAAAATAATCCGGTTCAATTTCGATTGCCTTTGTCCAGGCAGCTTCAGCATTTTTATAGTGCCCAAGATAACGCTCGTACATTCCGTAATCCATGTTGCATTCATAGTTTTCAGAATCTGTATCGAGAGCCTGCTTTGCATAATCAGAAGCGATTTTATATTCATTTGCAGCGTATGCAAGTTTTCCTAAATACAAAAAAGCCTGAGTGTTTTTCGGGTCAATCTCAAGAATTTTTTTGAAAGTTTTTTCAGCTTCATCATCATTTTCAAGATAATAGTCGCATTGTCCAGCACCGCGCAAAGCATCAATATTTTCAGGCTCGCGGACTAAAGCTCTTTTATAATAAATTTTTGCCTGCTTGTAGTTTTTCTTTAAAAACATATCTTCGCCAAGCTCCACATTTGCGGCGGAATTCAGCTTGTCTTTTGCCAAAAGCGAATTGACTTGTTTTGCACGCTCGGCATTGTCGCCTTTCATTTTTGCAATTGCAACCGCAAGAGACGCAACATCATCATTCTGTGGATCACGTTGTGAAAGTTCATTGCAAAGAGCCTGAGCCTCATCAAGATTTTCCGCGCTCACATTTATCGCAGCCTTTAAAAAAAGCAAATCAAAATCATCCGCATATTTCGCCGGAAGCTTGGTTTCATAAAGGGAAAGAGCCGCTTCTGGTCCGTCTTTGTTCAAAACCGACTGCAAATCTTCCATAAAATCAGTTTTTGAATATTCAGCTTTTTTCTTTGTTTCTGATTTTTTTTCAGTTTCAGCAGCTTGAGCCGGCTCTACAGGTTTTTCAGTTGAAGCGCAAGAAGAAAGCCCCATGCTCAAAATAACAGCAACTGCCACAACAAGAACAACCGCAGCCAAAAGCTCCGTCAATGTAGTTTTTACCGAACTTTTCATAATTCCTCATATTCCAGAATGCTTATTGCCTTTTACACTTTTTAAATATAAAATAGCAAAGTTATGCGTAAACATCCTGTAAGAAAGTTTTTTGGACTTACACTCCTTTATTCAGCTATTATTGTCGGCATTTTTGTTATTCAATTTAAGTCCAACTCTGTATTTTCCAAATCTTTGGGAGACTTGAATTTTTCAATTTCCCAGATTCAAACAGAAAACAACGGGACAAGTTTAAAAAATCAAATAAAAGTATCTTTTAAAGGCATCACATTTTCAGCAGACGACAAAAATCCGGTGACTGCAAAAGATTCTAACGGAAACTTAAGGCCTCTTTTCCTTGAATCCTATGAAGAGCTGGCTGATTCCGTGGAATTTTCGTTTAACGGAGGCGCGCACATAATGTTCCGCCAAATTCAGGATGAAGAAAATTCAGCTGCGCTTTCGATTCTTGCAGTTCCGCCTGAAAACTGCACGGAAATTTTCCTTCCATATAAAATTGCGCAAACTTACAGCACAGAAAATGTTTCGCCGACAAACATTCTTGTTACTTCAAAAGACGGAATTTTCAGTTTTACCTCCCACGGATTCAGCGCGGAAAAAATTGCATTTACAAAAAAAGATTCCGCGGCGCAATATTCGCATTACAATCCTACAAAAAAATTCACATTTGATCTTGTTGCCGACCTTAAAGGAACCAACGACAGCGAAATCAAGGAGCTTACAACAAAAATCCGCTACAGCCTTGTTGAAAAAATTCAGTCTGCATTGGCGCAGGCAAAAATCGACTCGCTTTCGGAAATAGACATAACGGCTTATGTTGCGGAACTTGCTTCACAAGGAAAATACAATCAGGCAATCGATTCAATTCCAGACTCGTTCAAAAAGGGAAACAAACGCACTTACATTTCTTCTCCGTATTTTGACAATCTCGTTTCAATGAGCAGAAGCCTTTCAGTTCAAACTGAAAAATATGCGTCTCTTGTGCAGTCGAATTCGGCGGAAGTTTTTACAGTCGAAGGAATTTCCGATTATATTTTGCGCGAAAAAAAATCTCTAGCAATAAAAAATCTCATAGAAACTGTTTCAAAGGCAAGCGAATTTTCTCCGTTTCAGGCAGCCGGAATTATAAGTGTCTATGCAAACCTCAAAAACAAAGACTCCGCGCTCGTTCAGCCGCTTGAAGCCGTACTAGAAAACTGCGTAAATTCAATTCAGGAAAACTGCAAAATTGAAAATGGAATTATAAAAATTCAAAAAGATGCAGAAAATTCAATGGATATTTATGAAACGGTCTTTACTGGAGACGCTTTGCAAAAACTTGGAAACTTGCAGAAAAACAAAGTTCTGGTTCAAGCCGGAAATTTAATGATTTATTCAAGCCTTTCTGGAGCAGACGCAAGCATAAGGACAATCGCAAATATTTATCCTATTATAGTAAAAAATAATTATTTTTATCCGCACACAGAAATTCTTGGCTGGTACGGAAACACTTGTGTTTGGGCATGGACTTGCGCGAAATCGATTTTTTACACGCAGGAACCGGCAAACACAGCAAATATTTTTATAGACTTCCCGTTGTCGCTAACGCATTACATTATGCTGAATGGAATTCCTAATTTCCACGGAAAAATTGAAATCCAAAGCCAAATGTTCAGAACTGACCCGCGTTTTGAAACTTACAATTCATCTGGCTATGTTTACCAGAATTCTTCACGCTCGCTATTTATAAAATCGCGCCATAAGTCAAAAATGGAACTTATAAGGCTTTTCTATGATGTCCCAAGAACTTTTGAGACAACCGCAGATTTGTCAAAAGTTCCACAGCTGCCAAAACCGCCAGCACCAGAGCCTAAAAAAGCAGAGCCACAAGCACAAAATCCAGTTTCCGCAGAAGAAAATCCACCGGAACTTTCAAATTCTGAAAGCAACGCGGCGAATTTAATTTCCGAAGAACAGTAAAAATTCTTTGCCAATCTAAATCCTCGAAACTGAAGCGAAAAAAAATAAATTTTTTCACTATTTTTTGTCATTTTAAAGAAATATGTGCTATAATTACCCAAAATGCCGTTATATCAACTTTTTGAAAAAAAGCAGCAGGAGCAATTGTGAACAAACGTGATTTCCCTAAAATCCATTTTTATGATCAGGATTTTGTAGATATTTATGATAAAACTTGGAACTGGCTTTCTGAATATTGGATTAACACAGAAACAGGCGAACAAGACAGCGAAGGGCTTTTTGTTTATCCTGTAAATGGAAAATATATATTAGATCAGCTTGAAACAATTTTTTCATCGTTTTTCCTCGTTTACTCAAATAGAAATTATCCGGCAAGTAAAAACATAGATTATTTTTACGCGCGCCAAGAAGAAAACGGAGCAATCAGATGGAAATATGACGCGGCTACAAACAGTCCCATTATTGACAAAAAAAATCCAGAGGGAATAGGACTTCCGCTTTTTGCCTGGGCTGAATTCAATTTGTATCACAAAAGCGCAAACAAACGCCGCATAAAAGAAGTAATGCCGGTACTGCAAAAATACATGGAATGGATTGACAGAACTTTCAAACAGCCAAACGGACTTTATTCAGTTCCTCACGAATGTTCAACAATGTTCAATTCTCCGCGGAAAGGCGCATTTTATCCGGTCGACTTCAACAGCTGCATGGCAATCAATATGGCGCACATGTCAGCTCTTGGCGATATTCTGAATGACAAGGACTTGAGCTTTCAGTATAAAAAAATGTATTTCAGCCTAAAAACCAGAATAAACAGCCTTATGTGGGATGTAGAAAGCGGTTTTTACTACGATTTGGACAAAAATGAACAGCGTCTTTCGCAAAAAACTATAGCCGGATTCTGGCCTTTGCTTGCGGAACTTCCTAATGCGGACAGAGCGGACACTCTTATTGCGCATTTGAACAATCCAAAGACATTCGGCACAGACCATCCATTTCCTACTTTAAGCGCAGATAGTCCTGATTTTAAAGAAAACGGAGAAGGATTCAAAGGCTCTGTTTTGGCTCCATTCAATTTTATGGTTATAAAGGGCCTTGAAAAATACCAGCGTTACGCATTTGCACGCGAATGTTCAATCCGGCATTTGTATTATATTCTCGAAGCATTAAGTCCAGCGGATTCAAAGCGGAAAGGCGACTTGTACGAAGCATATCTTCCATGCCAAGAAGGTCCTGCAACCTGCCGAAGCGAAAAAGATTTTCCACGCAAACGTTTTTTGCATTTTACCGGACTTTCAACAGTTGCTCTCATGATTGAAAACGTAATCGGACTGAACATAAGCCTTCCTAGAAAAACTGTAGACTGGATTATTCCAAATCTTGAAATCATGGGAATTGAAAAGCTTTCATTAAAACGAAACCTTATCACAATTCTCAGCAACAAAAGCAAACGCGGCTGGGAAATTCAGATGGAAAGCGAAAAACTTTACTATTTTACAATCAATATTTTGGATCAAAAGAAAAAAACGCTTCCTATTCCAAGCGGAAAATGTTCGATGCTTATCGACAAACTGTAACATATTCCGCTCTGAATGTTTTTAGAGCTAAAAATGCAAAATAGTTTTTAGAAAACGCTGAATTTAACATTAAATTAACACAAATCAAAGCGTTTCTGAAAATTAATGGAATAAGGTAATTTTTAAATGAACACACCTCAAGCTGTAATTGAGATTGGCTCAACAGGAATAAGGCTTCTTGTTGCAGAACCAGTTGAAGTCCAATCGCAAAAAAAATTTAACATTCTCGACCGAAGCGATCAGCCTGTAAATTTGGGACGCGATGTTTTTACCACACGCTCAATAAGCCGCGAAACTCTTTTAATATGCCTTCATATTCTTGAACGTTACGCAGAGCAACTGGCAGCCTGGGGAATCAGCCGGGAAGAAACAATTGTAATTGCCACAAGCGCAGTCCGCGAGGCAGAAAACAGAGATCCATTTGTTGACCGAATAAAAGTAAAAACAGGCTTTATTATCCACGTAATCGACGGAATTGAAGAAAACAGGCTCATGTACCTTGCCGTAAGCGAATGCATAAAAGAAGGAAGCGTTGCAATACGGCAAAACGACTCTATTTTCCTAGACATTTCCGGCGGCGCAACAGAAATGATGCTCATGGAAAAAGGCAGAATAATCGGAGCGCACAGCATGAGGCTTGGAACTGTAATCATTGAACAGATGATTCATTCCATGATGGGAAACCTTGACGATGCCCGAAGATTCATTTCAGAATTTATACGTAATACAAAAAACACGCTGAACGCAGAAATAAATTTGGACAAAATCCAGCAGTTTATTGTTCTGGGCAACGACATGAAAATTGTTTCACTTTTTGTCGGAAAGCCAATTTCACCTTTTTTGTGGGAAGTTGAGCGCGGAGCATTTGAAAATTTCGTGGATGAAGTTCAGCATTACACGCCTGAAGAATGCATTGCAAAATTCAAAATGAGCTACAATGAAGCTCAGACATTTCAAATTTCTTTGGTTGCCTACAAACTTTTCATTCAGCTTACAAATGTAACAAAATTTATTGTTCCAGATACTTCAATCCGCGAAGGAATTCTTTTAAGCCGGAATCAACTTTCCAATCCTGAAATTCAAAACGACTTTACTCAGCAAATTTTAGCAGGCGCAAGGGCGATTTTGAAAAAATATCAGGGCGACGAAAACCACGCTGAATATGTTCGCAAAACCAGCCTTGAAATTTATGATGCGCTCCAAAAGGAACTTGGCTTTGATTCCCATGTCCGTGTGCTTCTTGAAATAAGCGCGATTCTTCACGATGTTGGAATGTTTATCAGGGCAGAAGATCACAATATCCACGGAAAATACATTGTAAACAATAGTGAAATTTTCGGACTGAACCGCGACGACAAATCCATTGTTGCGCAGATAATAAGTTTTCACCGCGGAAGCAAAATGCCGCAGGAAGACGAGGAGTTCAGGCTTTTATCCAGAAGCAGAAGAATGACCGTTTTAAAGCTAAGCGCAATTCTCCGTGTAGCAGACGCTTTGGACAGAACGCATAAACAGCATTTGTACAACTTCAACATTTCTTTTGCAAAAGACAGCATAACATTCAGAACAAAAGGACATAACAATCTTTCCTTGGAAAAACTTGCCGTTTCAGAAAAAGGCGACTTGTTTGAAAATATTTTTGGCTACAAAATAGTATTGGTATAGCTTATGGCAAAAACAAAATTTTTTAACAGAGAATTAAGCTGGATTGAATTCAACGCAAGAGTTCTAAATGAGTCATTAAGAAAAGAAGTTCCGCTTTTGGAGCGCCTTCGATTTCTTGCAATAACAGAAAGCAACTTTGACGAATTTTTTCAAGTAAGAGTCGCAAGTATAAAACGCCGCCTTCAAAATTCCCAAGGAAAAAATTTTGCTGACTCAAGCGGACTGACTGATTCCGCTGTGCTCAAAAAAATTTCAGAAAAAACACGCGCGCTTATAAAACTGCAATATTCAACGCTTATGAACGATGTCTTGCCGTCTCTTGCAAATGAAGGCTTTGTTTACGTTCCTTCAAAAAACTACACGCAGGCGCAGGAAGCATTTGCAGAAAATCTTTTCAAGCATGAAATTTTTCCGCTTTTAACGCCATTAAGAACTGACACAGATGTTTTTCCTCACGTAGGCGCGCTTTGCCTGACCGCGGCATTTCTTCTTGAGCCAATGGAAGGCGTAAGAAAAATCAAAAATGCGCTTTCAACTTCGCAGGAATCAGATATTGTTGCGCTGGTTCAAATTCCATCTGCAATCAACAGAATTGTGTGGCTTCCGTCTTCAGGAGGAACAAAGCAGTTCGCGCTTATTGACGACATAATCCGGCTTTACGGAACAAAACTTTTTCCGGGCTACAAAGTTCAGGAAACAATGCTGTTTAAAATAGCACGAGATGCGGATTTTGCAGTAAATGAAGATTCCGGAGAACATTTTATTCAGGCAATGGAAGAAGTTCTTGAAAAACGTCAGTCTTCATTCGCAGTAAGAATGACTTACGATTTTGCAAGTGAAAAGCTTCTAAAATTTTTAAAGCAACAGCTTAAGCTTTCAAATGAAGATGTTTACGAAGCCTGCGGAATTCTTGATCCTTCATCTTTGGACGATCTTTTTAATATTGAAGGTGCGGAAAAATACATTTATCCTGAATGGGAGCATTTCTTTCCAAATTCGCTTCCAGAAGAAGGAACTTACTGGAACGTTTTCAGGCAGCAGGATATTCTTTTAAATGTTCCTTACGAAAGCTATGATCCGGTTGTAAATTTTATACATCAAGCGGCGCACGACGAGCAGGTTCTTGCAATAAAAATGACTTTGTACAGAACAGGAAGCAATAGCCCGATTGTAAAAGCGTTAAAAGAAGCGGCTCAAAACGGAAAGCAAGTTACAGTTTTTGTTGAACTTAAAGCCCGTTTTGATGAAAAACGGAACATTTCCTGGGCAGAAGAACTTGAAAAAGCAGGTGCGATTGTTGTCTACGGAATTGTAAATTTAAAAGTCCATGCAAAAATATGTCTTGTTGTAAGACGTGAAAGCGACGGAATCCGACGTTATGCGCACATAGGAACAGGAAACTACAACCCAAAAACTGCAAAGCTTTATCAAGACTTGTCAGTTTTTACAACAAACCACGAGCTTGTAAACGATGCAACTTTATTCTTTAATGTAATCTCTGGATACAGCGCGCTTCAGACAATGCATCATCTTTACATGGCGCCTGTAACTTTAAAAAGTCGTCTTCTTGAGCTTATCGAACGGGAAATTCAGCAAAGTACAAAAGAAACTCCAGGGCATATTGTTGCAAAAATGAACAGCCTTTGCCATCCGCAGATAATTGAAGCGCTTTATAAAGCAAGCAATGCAGGCGTAAAAATAGAGCTTAACATCCGCGGAATCTGCACATTAGTTCCCGGTGTAAAAGGCATGAGTGAAAACATAAAAGTTGTAAGCATTGTGGACAGATACCTTGAGCATTCAAGAATTTTTTATTTCCAAAACGGCGGCTCTGAAGAAATCTATTTAAGCAGTGCAGACTGGATGGAAAGAAACCTTGACAAGCGTATTGAACTCATGTTCCCTATTTCTGACAAAAAAGTATTCAAAACAGTCAAAGAAATTTTGTTTTTGTATTTCCAAGACAACACGCACAGCCACATTTTGCAAAAAACAGGACTTTGGAAACAACTTTCTCCAGAAAAAAATGAGCAGGCAGTCCGAGTTCAGGAAGTCCTTTATAAAAAATATAAGAAAAAAGCTGATATAAAAAAGAATACGCCACGTGCAGAATTTATTGTACGTCGCAAATAAAACTGTCATTCCTGCACTTGATACGGAAATTTCTTGCTGTATGCAAACAAAAAAAACTGTCCAGATTTTTGGACAGTTTTTTCATTTTAAATAAACTTTTCTTTTTTATCTTTCGCGGAAAATAATACGACCGCGGTTCAAATCATAAGGCGAAAGCTCTACTTTTACACTGTCGCCAGGAACAATACGAATATAGTGCTTGCGCATTTTTCCACTAAGATGTCCCAAAATAATATGGCCATTTTTTAATTCAACACGGAACATTGTGTTAGGCAATGCTTCTTTTACAATTCCTTCAACTTCTATAGCCTCGTCTTTACTAGCCACAATTCCTCCAAAAAAATGTTTGCCTTTTTGACAAAATATTCGTATACTATTATGAACAAAACATTTAAGACTGTCAACATCAAACACTGAAATCAAAGACAGTTTTACAGGGGAAGGCTCAAATGAAAAAAGAATTTGTAGATAAACAGAAAAAAAAGTTAATCGCAGAAAGAAATGAAATCCTTGATTCACTGGCAGGACGCAATGAGCAGCTTACAAAGCTTGTTGACACATTGGAATCCGGCGATGATGTAGACATTGCATCTGACACAATTGATAGAACACTTCTTAACTCGCTTGGAGAAGCTGACCAGCGCAGGCTTACAATGATTGACAGGGCATTGGATAGAATCCGCCAGGAAACTTACGGACAGTGCTTGTCATGCGGAAAACAAATTCCAGAAGCTCGCCTTGAAGCTCTTCCGTATGCAGTTCTTTGCGTAGAATGCCAGGCAAAAGAAGAGCGCAAAAACCGCTAGCAAATTTCTTGAGTTTTTAAAGATCCGTCTTCATAGTACGAAAGTTCTGTGTAGCCGGATTTTTTTACGTATTCAATAGCCTCATCAAACCACCAGTCAATTCCAGAAGCAGAATGCGCATCAGAAGTTATCGTAACAGGAACATTTTTTTCTTTTAAAAGCGACAAAAAATATGGCGACGGATAAGGAAGTTGCATTCCGCTTCTTAAAATTCCGCCGGTATTCACTTCAACGCAAACTTCAGCCTTTGCAACAACTTTTGCAACTTCTTTAAGCTCGTTTTTATACCACTGCGAATTTTCGTCAAAAAGATTTCTTCCACCTAAATTTTGCTTTCTAATCAAGTCCGCATGACCTAAAAAAGTAAATGAAGATTTTTCAAGCATTTCGCGTTCTAAAGAAAAATATTCCTGAACAGCTTTTTTTACGTTTCCACCAAAACATTCTTTTATTTTTTCGCAAACTGAATCTTGATTTCCGTCAGCTTCAAAAAATCCTTTTTTTCCGAGAACAAAATGAACAGAGCCAATCAGAAAGTCAGGATTAAATTTTTCATAGTTCTTGAAATCCGGACTGCAAACTCCCGCAATATAGTCAGCCTCAAATCCTGCATAAATTTTTATTCTGCCGGAATATTTTTTCTTCAGACGCAAAATTTCTTTTATATATTCTTCGTGGGAATTGGACGGAATGTGCCAGTCGCTTGAAAACGGATACATTGAATGGCTTGAAAATCCCAAGATGCCTATTTTCTTTTCGATTGCGGATTCAACCATTTCTTCAGGCGTATTTTTTCCGTCGCAAAAAGTTGAATGCGTGTGAAAATTTGATTTTATCATAAAATATTCCGTTTTTTTTAGGAATTGGAATGCAAGATTTCTATAACTTTGCCCAAAACTACAGACGGTTTTTGTGGCTTAACAAGGTAGCTTCTTGCGCCCAAAGAAAGCGCCTGCATTACAACTTCTTTTGCTGCAGCCTTTGAATATACAATAACAGGAATCTGCAAGCCTTTCCGCTGAAAATTCTTAAGAACATTGATTCCGTCCATATCCGGCAAATACAAATCCATAATAACAGCGTCGTATTCTTTTTCAGTTGAAAGCGAATCAAAAAAAGCAGCGGCTGTTTCAAAAAGGTCAGTTTCACCGCTTACAGAAGAAAATGTATTTTGCAAAAGCTTGCGCACAACAATGTCATCGTCAATAACTGCAATGCGCATCATGCTTCCAAAATTTCCTTCGAGATTGCTTTTAGAATCAATAAATCCCAAAACAGATTCTTCTGCAGTCTTGTCAGAAGTCAAAACTTTATCACAAACAAATTCCTTGATATTATAATTTGAATCTTGGTCAACCATAAATCCAACAATAGATTCAATGTCACTGGAAACTTGAATTCCAAAATATTCAGGATGCCCTTTTACAAGCTCTTTTGTAAAAACATCATTTGTCAGAATTTTTATATATTTGTTCGGGATTCTTCCTTCCGCGGAAATATTGTCAATCAAAAGCTCAAGGTTCATGCCGTCAACAAAGCTAAGCTGAATATTTGTCAGCATCAGGATAACCTTGGGAACATTTATTTTGTAATGGTCAATAAGTTCCGCAAGCCTGTATTTTAGAAGCATGAGTTTTTCACGGTTAAGCCCAAACGCAACTTCAATAAAAATCAGACTTCCGTTCAAATGGACATCAAGAATGCAAGACGTTTTGTCCATTGAAAATTCAATCTGAAGAATTTTTCCCACAGCCTCAAAAAAGACATCAAACTTAACCGGCCTGGAAAAATATTTTACTACATTGTATTCAACAAGATTTGCAATTTTTGAGCGTTCAATTACAGGACCCGTAATTATTATGGGAATTTTGCGCGCATTTGGATCAACACTCTTTTTTTCCAAAAGGTGCATTACATCTTCTGAAAGTCCGTCTTCCGCCTCAATGATTATCAAATTAGGAAGCAGAGTTATCATTTTTGTATAGGCTTCTCTACTAGAAACTGACTCAAGCGAAATTTGCTCAGTTGAAAATTTGTCATGCAAAAAACCGCCGAATAAAGAAGAGCAGTCTATAAGAAGTACCGATTTCATAATATACATAATACTTCATAAATTGTATAATTTCAATTATAAACACAGTCTGAACCACTTGCACAAATGCAGTTCAACTCACGGAGGAAAAATGAAAAAAGCAGTAATTCTTTTGGCAAACGGATTTGAAGAAATAGAAGCTCTTTCACCGGCAGACTATCTTCGCAGGGCAGGGGCTGAAGTTATAATCGCAGCAACCGGAACTTCTTCCAGAAATGTTGAAGGCGCGCATAAAATTCTTGTAACTGCCGACATGACGCTGGACACATATTTTTCAACTGAAAAAGAACTGCCTGACGCAGTCGTTATTCCAGGCGGAATGCCCGGGGCAAAAAATATAAGCGAATGCGCAAAAGCAATGGAATTTATAAACCAAATGTTCAAGGCAAAAAAACTTGTGGCTGCAATTTGCGCTTCTCCAGCAGTCGTTCTTGGCAAAACTGAAATTCTCAACGGAAAAAACTGGACTTGCTACCCGGAAATGGAAAAAAGCCTCTCAAAAGAAATTCAAAAAAATCACAAAATTCAGCCGGTTGTTACAGATGAAAATTTAGTAACAGGAAGAGGTCCTGGAACTGCGGAACAATTTTCAATGGAAATTGTAAGAATTTTATTTGGCGAAGAAACAAAAGAAAAAATTATGGAATCCTCTGTCCAAAGAAAATGCTAGTCTAGTTTTCTCTTTTATGTGTTTGAAAAGTGCCGCTGTTAAGATTTCCACTTGAATTCAACTTGAACGAAAATCCATTGTACGTTGTAAGAAATTCTGTGCGGGTTTTAACATCGAGCATTTTGTAAAGCTCAACCATGCGGGCTTTTATAGTGCTTTCAGAAACACCATGAAGCAAGGCGATTTTGCTGTATTTTTTTCCTTCTAAAACAGAAGACAAAAATTCAATGTCGCGAGAAGAACATTCTGAGCTATCAAGAATTTTTATTCGCTTTACTGATTCCGCCTTTTTAAAAATCGGATAAAGAACTGCAAAAGCAACAAAGCCCATATAAACAGCCCCGGCAATATGCGCAAGCGAAAGTAAAAAAACAAGCGAGCCTGATCTAAAAAATTGTGTTGTCAAAGAAACCACAGGAAGAATCATAAAAACACAAGTCTTAATGCTTCTGTAACTTTTGAAAAAATTAGAAAAGTTCAAAAACAAAAACGAAAGTCCAAGGCACAAAACACCAAGAATATTTCCGTTATCAAAAAAATTTCCTATTCCGTAGCAATAAAAAAGAACTGAATAGCAGCGAAAATCTAAAGGGTCAAAACAAAGACGCAAAAAAAGAAGAAATGCAGAAATATTTATAGCGATTCTAATAAACTTTCTTATATCGTCAAGATTTTGTGAATCGTCAGTAAAAAACTGAAACAAACTTACAATCAGACAAAACGCTGTAATTGTAGCTCCAATCCGACCTAAAATTTCCCATAATTTTTTTTCGTCAAAATCCATTTTTGTTTCTGCGGATTCATTTTAAGTCCCTTGATTCCGCCAAGACTTTTGCAATCTCTCCTATATAAATTGTATGAAAATCATTTTTTCTATAATACTGATTACAAAATTTCTCTTCCACAAATTTAAATGGATCTAACTCCTGCGAATAAAGTTTTTGGCAAAACAAGACAAGCCGAGCCTGCTTTATCCAGGGAGTTCCATTCATATATTCAACATCGAGTTTCGTCGCGCGGAATTTATCTTCGTTGCGTCCTGAATGGCAGCCACAGTAATCAAGGGCAGTTTTGTATTTTTCAGGAAGAAAACTCAATGAAAAAGTATCTGTTTCGTCTATAATTTCCTTTGTATATCTTGAAGGACGAATGTAAACCGTCGCCACATTTTTGTTCCAAAGAACACCCAAACCGCCCCAGTTCGCTGTCATTGTATTCGGACGCCCTGTAATAATATTTCCGTCATCTGAAATTTTTTTTGTGCAAGCTGTAATAAGCATCTGGTCTTTTCCAATCAGCTTGAACGGATTATCTAAAATCGCCTCTGGCTTTATAACTTTCAACATAAATTTTCCACTCCTTTTAAAAAAATTCGACTTTCAGTTTTAAAATACGTTTGGGCAAGACACGCTTATTCTCAAGGACTTGACTCACCCGTTTTTACGGTTTGGATAAACCCATAAATAAAAAAAGCCGGTCTGAACTTATCAAACCGACTTCCACTCAAATTTGGAGATGACCGGACTTGAACCGGTTACCTCTTGCATGCCATGCAAGCGCTCTAGCCAGGTGAGCTACACCCCCTTAAATATTTTTAAATTTTACCAAAAAATAATAACAAGGTCAATACATCAAAAAAAGTTATTCCCAAAGGTTTTGCCTAGAATCTTTGGGAAACTTCCTTGTTAACAGCGAATTTCTAAACTGATCTGATGTCCTTTATTTCAGCGTTATTGGATTCAAGCAAAGATTTTAATTCCACTTCGGAAATATTTGAAACTTTTACAGTAACAGTTCTGTGCTTGGAATCGCTGGCATCAGAAGTTACAAGTGAAACAATGTTTCCATTTTTTTCCGCAATAGCCGCAGCAAGTTTTGCAAGTTCGCCAGGGATTTCATTGACAACTGCAACTGCTCGCACGCCAGGAGTTCTTGTGTTGAACATATCGATAAATGTCGCAAACAAATCGGATTCAGTTACAACACCAACAAGAAGATTTTCCTTTACAACTGGAAGACAACTGATTCCGTAGTCATTCATAAGACGGGCGGCTTCTTCAACAGTTTGGTTTGCTGTTGTTGTCTTTACAGATTTTACCATTGTTTTTTCAACTGAAAGCTTGCTTAGCAAATATCCAAGTTCAAACATATCAAGGCTTGTTGCCGCGCTAGGAGAAGCTTTCGCCAAATCAGTATTTGTAATAATTCCAACGAGTGCGCCGCTTCTGTCAACAACAGGAAGCTTTTTTATTTTGTTTCTGCTCATAGTTTCTTTTGCTTCAAGAACAGAAGCTTCTGGTTCGATTGTTATAGGATTTTCAGTCATAACATCTTTTACTAGCATAATCAGCCTCCTAAATATGCAGATTTTACTGCACTGTCTTTTATCAAGTCTTGAGCGTTTCCACTTTTTGAAATCACGCCTGTTTCAAGTATATATGCACGGTTGGCAATTGACAACGCTTTGTATGCATTCTGCTCAACCAAAAGAATTGTTGTTCCTGCCGAGCTGATTTTTTCAATTATGTTGAAAATTTCATCAACAAGGATTGGGGCAAGTCCCATGCTTGGCTCATCAAGCAAAAGAAGCGACGGTTTTGACATAAGCGCGCGGGCCATTGCAAGCATCTGCTGTTCACCGCCGGAAAGTGTTCCTGAAATTTGTCCTATTCTCTCTTTTAAACGCGGAAAAAGCTCAAAGCACCATTCCATGTCAGTTTTGACTGCGTCTTTGTCCTTGCGTGAATAAGCACCCATTTCAAGGTTTTCTTTTACGCTCATATTTGCAAAAACCCTGCGGCCTTCCGGAACTTGAATAAGCCCAAGCTGAACAATTTTGTCCGCGCTCATATTCGTTATGTCTTTTCCTTCAAATTTTATTGTTCCGCTTGACTTTTTTACAAGGTTGCTGATTGAATGAAGCGTTGTGGTTTTTCCAGCTCCGTTTGAACCTATGAGTGTAATGACTTCGCCTTTTTCAACATTGAAAGAAATTCCTTTTAATGCCTTGATTGCTCCATAAGAAACAACAAGATTTTCAACTTCAAGCATGCTCATTTTTTCCTCCAACATCTTCATAGCCAGAACCAAGATATGCTTTTATAACTTCTTCATTTGACTGAATTTCAGCAGGAAGCCCAGAAGCAATTACACGTCCGTAGTTTAAAACCATGAGTCTCTCGCAAATTCCCATTACAAGCTTCATGTCGTGCTCAATCAAAAGAACTGTGAGATTAAATTTTTTGCGGATAAACGAAATCAGTTCCATAAGCTCTTCTGTTTCCTGACCGTTCATTCCAGCAGCCGGCTCATCAAGCAAAAGAAGCTTTGGATTGGAAGCAAGAGCACGGCAAATTTCAAGTTTGCGCTGTTCTCCATAAGGCAAGTTGTGCGCAAGCTCATTTTTCTTGGAATCAAGATGAAAAATAGAAAGTAAAAGATCCGTTTTTTCCTGCATGATTTTTTCGTCATTGCGGAATTTTTTGGTTCTGAGCAAAACATCAAGCGGCGTAACAGTTCTAGTTTGGTGAAGTGCAATTTTTATGTTTTCAGCGGCAGTCAAATGACCAAAAAGCCTGATATTCTGAAATGTGCGGGCTATGCCTATTCTATTTAACTGGGCAGGCGACTTTCCGCTTACAACCTGAATATTTCCGTCGCGTCCAACAAATGTAATTGTTCCAGAAGTCGGCTTATAAATTCCCGAAAGCATATTGAAAACTGTTGTTTTTCCAGCTCCGTTCGGACCAATAAGTCCAATCAATTCGCCCTGATAAAGCTCAAGGTCAAAATCACTTACGGCGCGCAAACCGCCAAAAACAATCGAAATATCTTTTGCACGAAGAAGAAGCTCTTTTTTTTCTGTAGAAACTGCGCTCATTTTCTTCCTCCTTGCTTTTTAAACAATCTGGCAAAAAATCCAGGAATTCCATCGTATATTTTTATAAAGCTCAATTCTTTTGTTCCAAGAAGCCCCTGCGGACGGAAAAGCATTACAAAAATCAGAACAACTGGATAAATAAGCAAACGATAATCGCGCAAGAATCTAAGAGCTTCCTGAAGAATTGTAAGAACAAAAGCCGCAAGAATTCCACCGGTTATGCTTCCCATTCCGCCCAAAACAACGAAAATCAAATCATTAATTGAGTTATTAAAAGAAGCCAAATCAGGTTTTATGAATCCAATAAACGGAGCATAAAGAGCACCTCCAATTCCAGCAATAAATGAAGCGATTACGAAACCTGTCATTTTATAGCGGAAAACTCCGATTCCATTGCTGTTTGCCGCAACTTCATCTTCACGCACTGCAAGAATCGCCCTTCCGTAAGTTGAACGCAAAAAATTCTGAAGAAGAACAACAATCACAACAAGCGAGCCAATCACCGCAAGATAAGAAATTGATGCGCTGTGGTCAAGTGAAGTTGTAAAAATCGTGCTGAATTGTTTTCCATTCGGGCCGCCTGTTATAGACTTTAAATTTATAAGGCAAACTCTGATAATTTCACCAAAGGCAAGCGTTACAATCGCAAGATAATCGCCTTCAAGTTTAAGTGTTGGAAATCCAATCAAGAACCCCAAGAATGCCGCAATAAGACCGCCAAGCAAAATGCTCACAGGCAAAGGAATTCCGGCTTCTGTAAGAATAATAACTGAATATGCTCCAAGCGCCTGAAATCCGGCCTGTCCCAAAGAAAGCTGTCCTGTAATTCCACAGATAACATTTACACTGATTGCCATGATTGCATTTACACCGCCAAGAGTTATAATCTGAGCAGTGTAAGCATCTATCAGAGGCATTCCAAGCGGCAAATCCATAAGAACCGCAGGAACTGCAATGCAGACAAAGGCGATAACAAAAAGAATTATTGTATTTCTAGTAAACTTGTCTTTCATTCCGCCGCTCCTAAACTTTTACAACTTCTTTTTTACCAAGCAAACCTGCTGGCTTAACAAGAAGAATTACAATTAAAATGCAGTAAGAAATGGCATCGGCATACTGTGAAGAAATATAAGCCTTGGTCATAGTTTCCGCAATTCCAAGAATAACACCGCCAACCATTGCGCCAGGAATAGAACCAATTCCGCCTAAAACAGCCGCAACAAATGCTTTGAGTCCAGGAATATATCCCATGAACGGATCAACTTGCGGATAAGCAGTTGCATACAAAACTCCGCCCGCTCCAGCAAGAACTGAACCTATTACAAATGTAATTGCAATCGTTTTATTTACGTTTACACCCATAAGACTTGCGGCTCCAAGGTCATAGCTTACAGCGCGCATGGCACGTCCTGTTTTTGTGTAATTGATTATGTAATTCAAAATTACCATAAGAACTGCTGAAGAAATAATTACAATCAGCTGAATATTGCTTATCTGCACTGAACCAAATGTAAAAAATTTTGTTTCCATTGTAGGGAATTGACGTGGGTTCGGTCCTACAAAAGGAAGAACACGCATAGCATTCTGAAGAATAAGTTCAACCGCGATCGCCGTAATAAGAGAATTTAAACGTGGCGCATTTCTCAAAGGTCTGTAGGCACAACGCTCAATAGCAAGACTTAAAACCGCGCAGACAATCATTGCGCCCAAAAATGCAAGAACAAGCCCAAGCGGAGTCGGACCTGTCGCAGTCAAAACAAAGTATCCTGTATAAGCTCCAATCATCATAACATCGCCATGAGCAAAGTTAATGAGCTTTACTATTCCATATACCATTGTATACCCAAGAGCAATCAAGGCATATATGCTGCCCAAAGAAAGCCCGTTGACAAGTTGCTTAAAAAAAGTATCCAACGTATCCTCCAAGAAAAAAATCCTACTGATTTTACTATAAATTCATAAAAATAAAAAGGGGCGTTCCTCAATTAAGAAGAACACCCCATTGTGTCAGAATGTTAAAAACTGATTTTATTCACTATTTGCTAATATCAACTGTAGCCGCATAAGCTGTAGAAAGTTTTCCGTTTTCCTTTACAAGCTTAATCATTACAGCCGATTTTACAGGATTTCGTTTTTCATCAAATACAATGTGTCCTGTTACGTAGTTTCCGTTAGTCTTTTCAAATGCGTCACGGATTTTTGCAGTATCTGTAGTTGTTCCAGATTTTTCCATTGCGTCCTTGAGCATATAAACACTGTCATATCCAAGAGCAGCAAAAGAGTTAGGAGATTTTCCGTATTTTGCCTTGAAAGAATTTACGAATTTCTGAACAGCAGGACTGTCTGAATCTTCCGCATAGTGATTTGAATAATATCCGTTAAGAACTTCATCACCAGCATTTCCAGTAAGTCCATCCCATCCGTCTGCGCCTACGATTGGAGTGTTTATTCCCTGGGCACGAAGCTGTTTTGCAATAAGAGCAACAGTTCCATAATAATCAGGAAGATAAACTACATCAGGTTTTGCTGATTTTATTTTTGTAAGCTGAGCATTAAAATCCTTGTCGCCAGTATTATAAGATTCCTTTGCAACAACCTTTCCGCCCAAAGAAGTATACTCAGCAACAAAGTTTTCCATAAGACCTACAGAATAGTCGTTTCCAATATCATAAAGAACAGCCGCATTTTTTGTATTAAGATTTGAAAATGCAAATTTTCCGCCGACTTTTCCCTGGAACGGATCGATAAAACAAGTGCGGAAAATGTAGTTTCCCGCGTCAGTTATTGCAGGAGCTGTTGCGGCAGGAGCAATCTGAAGCACTTTCTGAGCCTGAGCCTGCTTTGTAATAGCAATTGTACATCCAGAAGTAAGAGAACCGATTATAATGCGAGCTCTGTCTCTTGTAACAAGCTTTTTATATGCGTTTACTGATTTTGCAGCGTCGCCTTCATCATCTTCGCAGATAAACTGAACTTGCTGGCCGTTAATTCCTCCAGCCGCATTGATTTCAGAAACGGCAAGGTCAATTCCGTTTTTACATTCAACTCCATAAACTGCCACTGCACCAGAAAGAGGTGCAACTCCGCCGATTTTAACAGTTTTTCCCTTTGGTGCGGCAAATGCAACAGCAGAAAAAGCCATTGCGCCTAAAACTAATGCTTTTGAAAATTTACTCATAAATCCTCCTGCGGAATTTTTGCAAATAAAAATGCAACTTCCCACATCTATAATTTATGAGGCAATTTTATACAATTGTTGAAATTTAGTAAACAAGAATTTTAAATATATTTAAAAAAATACAGCCGCCCTTAAAAAAAGGACGGCTTTGAAGCTGAATACAAATAGAATTATGCTTCAGCAGGTGCTTCTGTTTCAGCGGCAGGAGCAGCTTCAGCAGCGGCTTTTTTAGCAAGTTTTGCTTCTACCTGAGCTTTGTTTTTAAGAGCAGCCTTACAGAACTTGCAAATCTTAACTTTTTTTCCGTCTATTTCCTGATCGTACAAAGTCTTAATCTGCTGTTTTCCACAAACAGGGCAAACTCCGCGACCATGATTAGGATCTTTACGGATTCCAGTTCCACGATGAGCTTTAGACATTGCTTACTCCTTATGCGTCAGCTTTTTCAGCTTTTTTTGCAGACTTTTTAGCGGCTTTTTCTTCTTCAGCTGAAGAATCAGGCAGCTTGTAGTCAACCAATTCAAAAATTACAGTGTCTGCCGCATCACCCTGGCGGAATCCAAGTTTAAGGATGCGTGTGTAACCGCCGTTGCGTTCCTTCATGCGAGGTCCGATTTCTGTAAAAAGCTTGTTCAGAATCTTCTCATCAGCAATAAATTTAGCAACAGTTCTTCTGTTGTGAACAGAATCAACTTTTGCACGTGTAATTAATTTTTCTGCGGCTTTGCGTACTTCTTTAGCCTTAGCTTCTGTTGTAGTAATGCGCTCATATCTAAAAAGCGAAGTTACCATGTTGCGAGTCATTGCGCGGCGATGGGCTGTTGTACGTGAAAGCGGATTAAATCCATTTCTGTGGTTCATTCGTTTTCGTCCTTATGTTTACCTAAGTCAACATCTTTAAGGTGGCTATAATCAGTCATTCCAAGAGTCAAGCCATGCTCTTCAAGTTTTGCTTTGATTTCTTCAAGGCTCTTTTTTCCGAAGTTACGAGTTTTTGTAATGTCGTCTTCAGTTTTCTTGGTCAACTCACCAATTGTTCTAATGTTTGCATTCTTAAGACAGTTTGAACTGCGAACAGAAAGCTCAAGCTCTTCTACCGAAGTATTAAGAAGCTGGCGAATCTTTTCGTCCCCTTCATCAAGCTCATCGCTGCCAGAATACTCACTTTCATTAAAGTTGACAAAAATAGCAAAATAATCTTTAGCAATTTTTGCAGCTTCAGCAAGCGCATCTTCTGGAGTAATTGAACCATCAGTCCAAATCTCAAGAATCAGTTTATCATAGTCGTTTCGCTGTCCTACACGGCAAGGTTCAATTGAATACTTAACCTTTGGCACAGGCGTAAAGATACAGTCCATTGCAATTGTACCAACAATTTCAATGTAATGTTCGTTTACTTCAGCAGGAACATAACCTCTTCCAAGGTCAACCTGGAACTCAATCTCAAGATGCGCGCCTTCCATCATGGTAAAGATTTCAAGATCTTTAGACATAATTTCAAGCTGACCTTCTTTCGCCAAGTCATCACTTTTTACAGTGCCAGGTCCTTTGAATTCATAGAAGAAAGTTTCCTGCTCAACGTCCCGCGGCAGGCGCAAACGAATCTGTTTCAAACTGTTCAAAACTTCCAAAGTATCTTCTGAAATATTTGGAATTGTCTCGAACTCGCTGGAAATTACATGAGGAACACCGTCTGCATCATAAGAAGTAATACGAACTGAAGAAATTGCATATCCCTGAATAGAAGAAAGAAGTACACGGCGGAGTGTGTTTCCGACTGTTGTACCAAATCCTGGCTCAAATGGATACGCAGTGAACTTTCCGTAATTCGGATTGTTCTCCAGATGTTCAAATATAATTCCCTTCGGTTTCTTAAAACCCTTAAGCAGATTTTTGCGAGCCAATCTGAACTCCTTATTTATCCCGAAAAACTGAAAAAACAGAATTCCGGGCTTGCATTATCATTAACCGGAACTTAAAGAACCGGTTATCGTCATTACATGCGGCGTGTCTTGCGCGGACGGCATCCGTTATGAGGAATCGGAGTAATATCAGAAATTGATTTTACCTTGAGTCCCAATGTACCAAGAACACGTATTGCGTTTTCGCGGCCCATTCCAGGTCCTTTTACAAATACATGAACTTCACGCAAACCATAGCTTGCCGCACGCTGAACAGCAGTTTCTGCTACAGACTGTGCTGCAAATGGAGTAGATTTTTTTGCTCCTCTGAATCCCAAACCGCCAGAAGAAGCCCAAGCGATTGCGTTTCCTCTTAAGTCTGTGATTGTAACAATAGTGTTGTTGAAAGTAGCCTGAATATAGATATTACCTTCAAAAACGCTTTTTTTCTCTTTTCTCTTTTTTACAGTTGTTGCCATCTGTTACCTCGCTTAAGCCTTCTTCTTGTTAGCAACGGTCTTTTTCTTACCTTTGCGTGTACGAGAATTGGTGCGTGTGCGCTGACCGCGGCAAGGAAGACCCTTACGGTGGCGAAGTCCACGATAGCTTCCAATATCCATAAGACGTTTAATGTTAAGACCGATTTCAGAGCGAAGACGTCCTTCAGTCTTAAAATTCTCATCAATATATTTACGGAGCTTTGTAAGATCATCTTCTGAAAGATCATTCAAATGTGCATGTGGATCTACATTTGTCGCTTCGCAAATCTTATTAGCTGATGAACGGCCAATACCATATACGTATGTCAATGCGATATTGACATGTTTGTTTGGGAGATCAACACCCGCAATACGTGCCATCAGTTACTCCTCAGCCCTGTCTCTGTTTATGCTTTGGGTTTTCGCAGATAATGCGGATAATTCCGTTTCTCTTGATTACCTTGCATTTGTCGCAGATGGGCTTTACGCTGGTTCGTACTTTCATAAAAGTCCCCTTGGAAAACATGTATACATCGAATCATGGCAATCCGAAGTGAAATTTCTACACCATGGATTACAATCCGATGCACCGCTGTAAAAAACAGCAGTGCAATAATATAACATAATTTTCCTAACTTAATCTAGTCCTAATCACGAAATTTTACAAATTACGCGATTTCAATCCCTTCTTTGTAAGTCCGTCATGGTGATGCATTTTAAGAAGAGCCTCAACCTGAGCCATAGTATCAATATCAACACCGACCAAAATCAGCAACGAAGTACCGCCCATCAACATAGAAATTGACGCAGGGAACTTAAATAAAATTTGAATCAATGTAGGAAGCAAAGCAATTGCAGCAAGATACAGTGAACCAGGAAGAATCAGACGGTTCAAAACCTTCTGAAGATATTCCTCAGTCTTGTCAGTTCTGATTCCAGGAATGGAACCGCCGTTTTCACGGATATTCTTAGCGATTTCAGTGGGGTTCAGGGTTACCTGAGTGTAGAAGTATGCAAAGAATACAATCAACAACACTTCGATGAAATTATACCAAAAACCAAGTGGATTCAAAACTGCCGCAACCTTCATAAGCCATGTAGCTTTTGTTGAAAGACTGTTTGCAATCTGAAGAGGGAAAGTCAAGAATGCAGAAGCAAAAATGATTGGAATGACTCCCGACGGATTGATTTTAAAAGGAATGTAAGTGCTCTGTCCGCCATACATTTTGCGTCCAACAACACGCTTTGCGTAATGAACAGGAATTTTGCGTTCACCAGACTGCTCAAAAACAACAAGTCCGATAATAGCAAGAAACAGGAACACTGCAACAACAACGAAAACAACATTTATGTCTTCATTGCGTACACCTCTAATCAATTCATAGACAGCACTTGGAAGACGTGCGACGATACCAGCAAAGATAATCATTGAAATACCATTGCCAATACCACGCGCAGTAATCTGGTTGCCCATCCAAACTGTAATCATAGAACCTGTGGTTACAGTAAGAATAGCAAGAAGATTAAAATAGACCTTGTTATCGAAAATAATCGCTCCAGGAATCTGCTGGTTGATGGAATCAGCATAAACTGTAATGGCCATAGACTGAATCAGACAAACAATTATTGTTCCGACACGAGTCCAGCCCTGCACTTTCTGCTGACCGCCTTCTTCCTGCGCAATTCTCTTGAGCGATGGAAAAATAACAAGTGCGAGCTGCATGATAATCTGTGTAGAAATGTAAGGCATTACACCAAGCATGAACACAGAAAATCTTTCAAATGCACCACCCGCAAAAAAGTCCATGTAACTGGCAAACGCACTTTCTGCGCCACTAGCAAGATTGTCAAAATACTGCAAAAGCAATGTGGCATTGATGCCTGGAATAGTAAGAACACTTCCCAAGCGGAAAACAGCAAGAATGAGCAATGTAAAAAGAAGCTTTGAACGCAATTCTTTTACTTTGAACATATTTACAACTGGATTGTTTGCCATTTAGTCACTCCACGTTTATTTTGCTTTCGCAGACTTTTCAGCAATCACCTTTACTGATCCGCCAGCTTTTTCAATCTTTTCTTTGGCGCTTGCAGAAATTTTTTCAACTTCTACAGTGAGTTTCTTGGAAATTTCACCGTTTCCGAGAACTTTAATTCCGTCAACGATTTTTCCAACCAAACCTTTTTCCTTCAAAGATGTGCGGTTCACAGTTTCGCCGTCAGCAAATTTTGCCTCAAGGTCAACCAAATTGATGATTGCAAATTCCTTTTTAAAAGGTGAATTTGAAAATCCGCGCTGAGCAATACGACGATACAAAGGCATCTGTCCGCCCTCGAATCCAACGTATGGTGTTCCTTTTCCTGAGCGTGACTGCTGACCTTTGTTTCCTTTTCCAGCTGTTGTTCCAAGACCAGAAGAAGATCCGCGACCTACACGCTTAGGTTTTTTATTTGCACCCTCTGGTGCTCTTAAAGTAAAGTCAGCCATTAGTTAATTTCCTCTACTTTTACCAAGTGAGAAACTGCAGCAGCCATGCCTCTTATAGAAGCAGTGTCTTCATGTTCCACACTGGAATTGATTTTTTTAAGGCCAAGGCTACGAACAGTCGCTCTTTTTGCAGGCTTCTGTCCAATAACACTTCTAACAAGGGTAATACGTATCTTTGCCATAATCAGCCCCACATTTCCTTGAGAGTCTTTCCACGGCTCTGTGCTACAGCACGTGCGTCCATAAGATTTGCAACAGCGTCAAATGTGGCACGAACAACATTTACAGATGTGCGAGAACCCTGAGATTTTGAAATAACATCAGTTACTCCAGCCGCATCCAAAACTGCACGGACAGGACCACCGGCAATAATACCAGTACCTGGACAAGCCGGCTTAAGCAATACAGCAGAACTCTTGTACTTTCCAATCATCTCATGCGGAATTGTTCCGTTCTTGAGCGGAAGAGTAATAAGATTTGCTCTTGCTTTTTCAAGGCTCTTTCTGATAGCTTCGGTAACATCGTTAGCCTTACCAAATCCAAAGCCGATGCGTCCTTTCTTGTCGCCAACTACAGTCAATGCCGAAAAAGACATTCTGCGTCCACCTTTTACAGTTTTTGCAGTGCGGTTAAGCTTTACAAGTTTTTCTACAAATTCGTCAGCAGGCTTTTTTTCATAGTTTTTCTGGTGTTCCATAGCCTCTCCTAGAATACAATCCCGGCAGAGCGGGTAGCGTCAGCAAGGGCTTTTACAACACCATGATAAAGGTAACCGTTACGGTCAAACACTACTTTTGTAATGTTCTTTTCCTTGAGGCGTGAACCCAAAGCTTCTCCAAGTTTTGTTGCGCTTTCGACATTTGCCTTGAGCGTAATAAAATCCTTTTCAAGAGTTGAGATGGCGGCAAGAGTTCTGCCTTCATCATCATTAATTACCTGTGCATAAAGGTTACGGCCGCTTTTATACACTGTCAAGCGAGGGCGTTCTGCAGTTCCGTAAACAGACTTACGAATGTGAATCTTTCTATGCAGGCGCTTTCTGTTTTTATCACTAAGTTTCTTGAACATATCAATTCACCTTATTTTACGCCGGTCTTACCGACTTTACGTCTGATAACTTCGTTGTCATAGCGTATACCTTTTCCTTTGTAAGGCTCAGGCTTGCGCAATTTGCGAATCTGTGCGCTGAATTCACCAACCTGCTGCTTGTCAATTCCAGAAATTGTAAGTTTTCCGTCTTTGTCAGCAGTTACAGTAAGTCCTTCAGGAATAACAGCAACGAACTCAGAAGAATATCCGAGGTTCATTATAATTGTTTTTCCCTGAATTTCAGCACGATAACCAACACCTGTAATTATAAGTGTCTTAGAGAAGCCCTGTGTTACTCCCACAACCATGTTGTGAATGAGATTGCGGTACAAACCGTGGCATGCGCTTGCAGCCTTTGTCTCATTTACAGGATTAACAATAACTTCGGCGCCTTTTACTTCAACATTTACAAGACCGTTAATATCCTGCTTAAGCTCGCCCTTTGGACCTTTTACAGTAACCAAATTAGGAGCAACAGTAACAGTAACGCCTGCTGGAATAGCAACAGGAAGTTTTCCAATCTTAGATGCCATTTCTTCCTCCTATTACCATACTTTGCAAATCAACTCGCCGCCGACCATCTTTTCAGAAGCCTTTTTGCCAGTTGTAACACCGCTTGATGTTGAAACGATTAAAGTGCCGTATCCGTTGTAAACGCTAGGCAATTCTCTGTAGCCAGAATAAGCACGGCGGCCTGGTGTAGAAATTTTCTTCATGCCGTGAATAACTGACTTGTTGAAGTCGTCATATTTCAAGAAGATACGGATAATTGTGTGTCCGTTGTCATCCTGAACTTTCTTGAAATTCTTGATATATCCTTCTGTTTTAAGGATTTTTACAATTTCCAGTTTCATCTTAGAAGTAGGAACATCTACTTTTTCATGACCGGCTCTTGCCGCGTTCTGGACTTTTGCAAGCATATCTGCTATTGGGTCTGAAGCTGCCATTTCTATAATCTCCTGTCACTACCAAGATGATTTTGTGACGCCTGGTAAAAGGCCTTCACTTGCTAATTTGCGGAAGCAGATACGACAAATCTTAAACTTACGCAAATATCCATGTGGACGACCGCAAATCTGACACCTATTATATCTACGAGTAGCATATTTTGGTGTACGACTTGCCTTGATAATCATTGATTTCTTAGCCATGAACTTCTTCCTTATTTCCTAAACGGCATTCCAAACTTGGTCAACAGTGCGCGGGCCTCATTGTCTGTGCGTGCGCTTGTAACAATGCTGATGTTCATACCGGCAATCTTAACGATTTTATCGAAATCAATTTCCGGGAAGATAATCTGTTCTGTAATACCAAGAGAGAAATTTCCATGTCCATCAAAACCAGTAGCTTTGATTCCGCGGAAATCCTTTACACGAGGAAGAGCAACATTGATAAGACGATCGAGGAATTCATACATGATATTTCCACGAAGTGTTACCATTGCTCCTACTTCATTGCCTTCACGAAGTTTGAAGTTTGCAATACTTTTCTTAGCTCTTGTTTTAACAGCTTTCTGGCCGGTAATCTGAGTGAGATCTGTAACTGCAGCATCAAGAAGTTTCTTATTCGTGAGAGCTTCGCCAACACCCATGCTTACGACAACTTTTTTTACTGCCGGAATCTGCATTACGGATGTGTATCCGAGCTCCTTGAAGAGCTCTGGAGCGATTTTTTCCTTATAGACTTTCTTAAGCCGTGGTACGTAATTTTCCATTACAGTGCTTCTCCACACTTGCGGCAAACACGAGTTTTCTTGTCGCCATCAAGTTTATATCCTGCTCTGACAGGGCGTCCGCATTTTTTACATACGAGCGCTACATTTGATATGTCCAGAGGTGCTTCGATTTCAGCGATTCCGCCTGCATCCTGCTGGGACTTCCTCTTTATTGCTTTCTTTACAATATTGCAACCGCTTACAATAACACGTCCTTTGTTATTCTTTTCAAATACACGGACGATTGTTCCGCGCTTGCCTTTGTCTTTTCCAGCAATGATTTCAACGTTATCATTCTTATGGATCTTGTATTTATGCTGCATACTGTCCAAGCTCCTTAGAGAACTTCCGGAGCAAGGGATATGATCTTCATAAAGTCCATATCACGAAGCTCGCGAGCCACAGGTCCAAAAATACGTTTTCCCTTTGGATTCTTGTCCGCATCGATAAGAACGCAAGCGTTGTCATCAAAGCGGATATATGTTCCATCTGGACGGCGGTATTCTTTTGCCACACGGACAATTACAGCCTTCTGTACTGAACCTTCTTTAATTGTAGATGTAGGAATCGCTTCCTTTACAGCTACCACAACAATGTCACCAATACCTGCATAGCGGCGGTGTGAGCCACCTAAAACCTTAATGCACTGAACCAATTTAGCTCCGGAGTTATCGGCAACAACCATTTTTGATTGCATCTGAAGCATAGTCTTACTCCTGCCTTATTTGGCTCTCTCGATTATTGTATCGAGACGCCAGCATTTTTCTTTGCTGATCGGACTGCATTCTACGATGCGAACTGTATCTCCAATATGAGCCTCGTTCTTTTCATCGTGGGCCTTGCATTTCTTGGTCCGTGTAACATATTTTTTGTAAAGGCGGTCCATCTTTTTCTTATCAATAGAAACAACGATAGTCTTATCCATCTTGTCGCTAGTGACGATACCTACGAATGAACGTTTTGCACCTTTTTTCTGCACATTCTGTTCTTCCACGGGTCAGCTCCTAGTTTTTTGCAGCAATAGCTTCAGCAGCAGCCGCTCTGAATTTTGCCAGATCCTGCTGATGAATAAGCGTATTAAGGCGCGCAATTTCATGGCGCATTGTACGCTTCTGCATTGGATTATCTACATGTCCAATTACGCTCTGAAAGCGAAAGTCCATGTACTGTTTTTTAAGTTCATTGCGCTTTGCAACGAGTTCATCATAAGAAAGATCTTTATCCTTTTTTTTCTTCGAATCAGCCATTTCTTACTCCTTACTCGACTGTTGGGCGGAATGCCACTTTTGTTTTAATTGGAAGTTTGCTTGCAGCAAGATGCATTGCTTTTTCAGCAAGCTTTTTGTCTACTCCGCCAACTTCAAATAAAATCATACCTGGTTTAATAACAGCGGCCCAGAATTCAGGCGCGCCCTTACCTTTTCCCATACGAGTATCAGCCGGCTTCTTTGAAACAGGCTTGTCTGGGAAAACGCGTGTCCAAAGGTTACCCTGACGGTTAATGCAACGGTTAATGGCAACACGAGCAGCTTCAATATGTTTTGCATTCAACCAAACCGGCTCCATTGCAACAAGCGCTATATCACCAAAGTCAACATAGTTAGTGCGTGTAGCATTGCCTGTTGGACGACCACGCTGAACTTTGCGGTGCGCAACTCTTTTAGGACTAAGCATTTTCTACTTTTCCTCCCTCAGCTTTTGGGGAACGAGCAGACTTACGGTCGCCATTAGAGCGGTCACGACGAGGCTTTCTTACAATATCACCTGCATCTTCATTCTGCTCACGTCCGTAATTCATTCCGTTGTAGACCCATACTTTAATGCCGATCTTACCATAAGTAGTAAGAGCTTCATAAGTACCATAATCGATGTCAGCACGAAGAGTATGAAGAGGAACGCGTCCTTCCTTAAGCTCTTCTGAACGTGTCATGTCAGCTCCGCCAAGACGGCCAGAGATACGGATTTTTATACCCTGAGCTCCGCCCTTCATAGCATTTGAAGCAGACTGCTTGAGAGCCTTGCGGAAAGAACCACGGCCAGCAAGCTGACGGCCTACATTCTGCGCAATAAGAGAAGCGTTGATTTCAGGACGTTTGATTTCCTTAATCTTAATCTGAACTTTCTTTGTCAGCTGCTTCTGAATATCTGCGCTGATTTTTTCAATAGTAGCGCCTTTAACACCAATAATAACACCCGGGCGTGCTGTGTGAATTACAATAGTAACACGCTGCGGATGACGAACAATTTCAATTTCAGCAATATCTGCGTTCTTGCATTCAGGAAGAGATCCAACAAGCTTGCGGATTTTCATATCTTCCAAGAACAAGTCTGCATATTCACGAGAATCTGCATACCAACGAGACTGCCAAGTTTTGTTTACACCAAGGCGTAAACCGATAGGATTAACTTTCTGACCCACTTTATTTTCCCGCCTTTTCGTCAACTACAACAGTGATATGACACATCCGCTTCAAGAGCTGATCAGCACGTCCGCGTCCACGGAACCATACTCTTTTAAGTCTTGGACCTTCGTCAATACGAATTTCCTTAATGTAGAGCATATCTTCATCAAGTTGCTTATTCTTATTGAGAGCATTCGCTACTGCAGATTTTAATGTTCCGCTGATAAGACGAGCGCCTTTCTGCGGCATTACATCAAGAATAGCCATAGCTTCAGAGCAAGACTTTGTCTTTACAACATTAGCTACAGGACGAACCTTTGTAGGAGATGCAATGAGAAATTTAGTTGTGGCTACATAACCTTTCTTTTCAGCCATAATATCCACTCCTATTATTTACCAGCTGATTTGTCTGAACCGCCATGTCCCTTGAATGTGCGTGTTGCAGCAAACTCGCCAAGCTTGTGGCCTACCAAGTTTTCTGTAATGTACACAGGAATCCATGACTTACCGTTGTGCACTGAAATAGTATTTCCTACCATTTCAGGGATGATTGTTGAGCAGCGGGAATAAGTTTTAATCATTTTCTTATCAGCTGCTGATGCTTTGTTCATTTCTAAAACCTTTTTGTAAAGAGATTTCTCTATAAAAGGTCCTTTCTTAACTGATCTTGACACGATTAACTCCTACCCTACTTCTTGCGGCGACTAATAATGAAACGACTAGAAGTCTTTCTCTTATTGCGTGTTTTATAACCACGGCAAGGCTGTCCCCAAGGAGTAACAGGCTGATGTCCTTTTCCAGCGCCTTCACCACCACCAAGCGGATGATCAACAGGGTTCATTGCCATACCACGTACAGTCGGGCGAATACCACGCCATCTGTTGCGTCCAGCTTTACCAAGCTTAGTATTCATGCGGTCTTCATTTCCAACAATACCGATTGTTGCATAGCACTTTCTGTGAATACGGCGAAGCTCTCCTGAAGGAAGCTTTATAGTTACGTAATCACCTTCTTTTGCAGCAACAAGAGCTCCTGTTCCAGCTGAACGAACAAGCTGTCCGCCACGGCCAAGAGTAAGCTCAATATTGTGTACAGTGAATCCGATTGGAATAACATCCAGTGGAAGAGCATTAGCTACAGTAGGAGCTGCATTTTCACCAGACATAATTTTCTGTCCAACTGTAAGACCTTTTGGAGCAATGATGTAGCGTTTTTCACCATCAGCATAAGCAATCAAAGCAATGTTTGCACTGCGGAATGGATCATATTCAATTGTCTTTACAGTTCCAGGAATACCATGCTTATCGCGTCTAAAATCGATTTCACGGTATTTTCTTTTATGACCGCCGCCCTGATGACGTACAGAAATACGTCCGCCTGCGCCACGACCAGCTTTTGATTTGCGGCCATGAGTCAAGCTCTTTTCGGGTTTATCGGCTGTCAATTCTTCGCGAACCAAGTCAACACGGCCGCGTGTACCTTTTGAATAAGGCTTGTATATCTTAAGAGCCATATGGTTCCCCTTACTTACAGTTCAAAGGCTTAAACACCTTCAAACACCTTGATTGTTTCGCCAGCGGCAAGCTTTACGATTGCTTTTTTGTAGCCAGCAGTTCTTCCAGGTCTTCCGCGAAGACGCTTGATTTTTCCTTTTACATTGATAGTTTTGCAGTCTTCAACATTTACATTAAAAAGCTTGCGTACAGCTTCTTTAATCTGAAACTTTGTAGCTGCAGGATCAACAATAAAAGTATATTTATTCTGTTCACGGAGTGCTGTTGCTTTTTCAGAAAGAACAGGTTTAATAAGAACATCATTGAATGTCATTATTTTGCCTCCTTGTCTTCAGCATAGAAATCAGAAAGATTTTTTGCAGCACCTTCAAGCATGATGATTTTTCTTCCGTAGAAGAGATCATGCGCACGAAGACGGTTGTAAGAGAGGAAATAAACATTCGGAAGGTTTCTTCCTGCCTGCTTGATTTTTGCATCGTCATCTTTAAGGAGAATAACAGTGCGCTCGTCTTTTACAAAATTCTTAAGGATTTTTACCAAGTCCTTTGTCTTTCCGCTTTCAATAGTAAAATCTTCAACAACAGTAAGTCTGTCTGCCTGAGCCTGAAGACTCAAGATAGACTTCATTGCGAGACGTTTTTCTTTCTTTGGAATTGCATAGCTGTAATCACGTGGTTTCGGTCCAAAAATTGTACCACCGCCAACTGTAATTGGAGATTTTTTATCACCACGACGTGCATTACCAGTTCCCTTCTGCTTGTAAGGCTTAGCATTGCTGCCATGAACTTCTGCACGTGTTTTTGTACATGCTGTTCCAACACGTTTATTTGCTAATTCGTTAGTGATGGCATAGTAAATAACATCTTCGTTAATTGGAAGTCCGAAAATTTTGTCATCAAGATTGATAGTCCTGAGTTCTTTGCCATCGATTGAATAGACTTTCTTTTCCATACTATTCCTCGACCTTATTTCTTAACCGCAGCCTTAACGATAAGAGTACAGTTTCTTACACCAGGAACTGCACCACGAACCATCAAAACATTGAGCTCAGGGTCAACTTTCACAACCTTGAGGTTTTGTACTGTAACGCGATCAAACCCCATGCGGCCAGGCATCTTAACATTTTTAAGACAATGTCCCGGAGTTGTACAGCATCCAGTGCCGCCAGCTTCACGATGGAATTTTGAACCGTGTGTAGCACGTCCGCCGTGGAAGCCCCATCTCTTCATTACACCCTGAAAACCTTTACCCTTTGAGGTAGCAGTTACGTCGATGAAACGAACCTTTTCAAACAATTCTACACCAATCTGGTCGCCAACTTTAACTTCACCTTCAAAGTCTCTGAATTCTTTAAGATGACGCTTTGGTGTAATGTTCTCTGGAAACTGCTTTGCGTATGGCTTTGTAATCTTGTGAGGCTTCAAATCCTCAAGTCCAAGGACAACAGCTTCATAGCCGCACTTTTCCTGTGTCTTTGTAGCAACAACAGTGTTTGGCTCGACGCGGATCACGGTTACTGGTGTCAGATTGCCGTTTTCATCGAAAACCTGTGTCATTCCTACTTTTTTTGCTATCAGACCTTTCATCTGAATCTCCTAAACTTGGCCGCCATCCCCGATCCAAGGGGACCGTTACCTTTATTTTACAGAAACCGAATTCTATTCCGATTACTGCTTAATTTCTACATCAACACCTGCTGGAAGTTCAAGTTTCATCAAAGAATCCATTACTTCTGAACTCGGTTCAAAAATGTCAATAAGGCGTTTGTGAGTTCTCATTTCAAACTGTTCACGTGACTTCTTGTTAACGAAAGGTGAACGGAGAACTGTAACTTTATTGATTCTTGTTGGAAGCGGAATTGGTCCTGAAACCTTTGCTCCTGCCTTCTGAACCTGCTGCACGATGTCTTTTGCGCTCTGATCGATAAGAGCTACGTCAAAAGCACGAAGTCTTACACGAATCTTGCCATTTGCCATGATATTCTCCAAATAGGGCAGAAAGCTAAGCCTTCTGCCCTTCAATAACTATTCGATAATCTTTGTTACCTGTCCAGAAGCGATTGTGCGTCCACCTTCACGGATAGCAAGCTTAAGACCTTCATCCATAGCGATTGGGTGAATAAGTTCACCGATAATCTTAACATTGTCGCCAGGTTTTACCATGTCTGTTCCTGGTTCAAGCTCAACAGTACCAGTAATGTCTGTTGTTCTGAAGTAGAACTGTGGGCGATAACCTGTAAAGAACGGGCTGTGGCGTCCACCTTCTTCCTTTGAAAGAACGTAAATCTGAGCCTCGAACTTTGTGTGTGGGTGAATGCTTCCTGGAGCAGCAAGAACCTGTCCACGAATAACATCTTTCTTTTCAACACCACGAAGAAGAATACCAGCATTGTCACCAGCCATACCTTCGTTAAGAGTCTTGTTGAACATTTCGATTCCAGTTACAGTAGAAGACTGTGTTGGGCGGATACCAACGATTTCAACAGCGTCACCCATGTGGATAACACCACGCTCGATACGACCAGTAACAACAGTACCACGTCCTGTGATTGTGAAGATATCTTCAATTGGCATAAGGAATGGCTTCTGATCATCGCGAACTGGATCATCAAACCATGTGTCCATAGCTGTAAGAAGCTCTTCAATGCATTTTGTGTTTTCTGGATTGTCAGATTCATTCAAAGCCTTGAATGCAGATCCCTGGATAATTGGTGTATCCTCAGAGAAGCCGTATCCTTTGAGAGTTTCTTTTACTTCATCAACAACGAGCATAAGAAGATCTGGATCATCAACAAGGTCAACTTTGTTAAGAAATACAATAATCTTTGGTACGCCAACCTGACGAGCAAGAAGAAGGTGCTCTTTTGTCTGTGGCATAACTGAATCTGGAGCAGAAACAACGAGGATAGCTCCATCCATCTGAGCAGCACCAGTAATCATGTTCTTGATGTAGTCAGCATGTCCTGGGCAGTCAATATGTGCATAGTGACGCTTGTCAGACTGATACTCAAGGTGGCGGCTGTTGATAGTGATACCACGAGCCTTTTCCTCTGGCGCATTGTCGATTTCATCGTACTTCAAGAGCTTATCACCGTATTTTTTTGCACAATAAGCAGTGATAGCAGCAGAAAGTGTAGTCTTACCATGGTCAACGTGACCGATAGTACCAACGTTCATGTGAGGTTTAGTTCTGTTGAACTCTTCCTTTGCCATGATTTTCTCCTTGCCTTGCAGTGTTTTACTGCGGCATTATGTTGTATTTTATGTGTTGCACTTTAAGCCAGAAAATATGCCTCTTAAAAAGCAGACAATATTTTCGCATACACACTTGACCAATTTAACTAGGACGATTCTATACGTGAATGGACAACATCAAAAATTCTGTTTCATCTATTCGAAGCAGCTGGCCTTTTCCACCTAGCATCATCCGGGCTGACGATTGGTTTGGAATTCAGAACCTTTTTTAGCTGAAACAAAACTGCGGGAGCAATTCTTTCAGCCAGTCAGAAGCCTGAACACGCAACCATTTGTATAGAAAGTTTCAACGAAACTTTCTGCACATTCAGGGTGTGAAACTCTACAGCCGCACTGCGGAAGTTTTACGATTTTCACCAGACAGTTTTAACTGTCCGTCCGACTATCAAACACTCTGTCTGCAAAAATGCAGAATACGCCTTATAAAGGCATAAATGTTCTGTATTTATATACTTTTTTCAAAAAAAAATCAAGAGGCTAAAAACTTTTATTTAGAAAATAATTGAAAATATCTGATTTAAGACGAATTTCAATAAAAATCGTAATTTTGTCACTTTTATAAATATATAAAAAAACCGCCTTGGAAAACCAAAGCGGCTGTTCTGAACAAGCAAGAACTACCAGCGGTAATGAGCAAAAGCCTTGTTTGCTTCTGCCATTTTGTGTGTATCTTCCTTCTTCTTATAAGCAGAACCTGTGTTGTTGAAAGCATCAAAGATTTCAGCGGCAAGAGTTTCTGCCATTCCGTGTCCGTTGCGTGAACGGGCAGCGTTAATCATCCATCTCATTCCAAGAGCTTCGCGGCGTGCGTCACGAATTTCAATAGGAACCTGATATGTAGCTCCACCAACGCGGCGGCTTTTTACTTCCACCATTGGCTTTACATTTTCCAAAGCCTTAAGGAATACTTCAAGTGGATCCTTGTCAGTCTTTGTCTTCAATTTGTCCAAAGCATCATAAACGATTTTCTGACAAATCTGTTTTTTTCCATCAAGCATCATGCGTGTTACGAATTTTGAAATAACTACGCTGTTGTATCTTTCGTCTGGCATAACCGGACGGTTAACTGATTTCTTATGTCTTCCCATAGTATTAACCTCCTATTATGCCTTTGGTTTTTTAGCACCGTATTTTGAACGGGCTCTTTTGCGTCCATCAACACCAAGAGTATCTTTTGTACCGCGGATAATGTGGTAGCGTACACCAGGAAGATCCTTTACACGTCCACCGCGAACAAGTACAACTGAGTGTTCCTGCAAGTTATGTCCAATTCCTGGAATATATGCAGTAACTTCGATTCCGTTGCTCAAGCGAACACGGGCAATCTTACGAAGAGCCGAGTTCGGTTTTTTTGGAGTCATTGTCATAACACGTGTGCAAACACCGCGTTTCTGCGGGCAAGACTGAAGTGCGGGGGCCTTAGTTCTTTTTGCAGAAGACTGACGTCCTTTACGAATTAATTGGTTTATTGTAGGCATCGCCTATTCTCCTATATTATTGCCGAGCAGCACCTCGGACAGAATAACAAAATAAGTATCTAATTCTACAGAATTCAAACTATTTTCGTCAAGGGAATTTTGCCAAAGCCGCCAGAAAAAGTTGAATTTTCCTAGCGACTGGCAATTTTTAATCCTCGTCCGATGCGGAATCCATAGCCGGAACAACAGCAGCTTCTTCGGCTTCCTTCATTTCAAGCATACGCTGCTCAAGAATTTCCTTCACCTTGGCATCCAAGTCAGCACTTGAATTGTCTGAAAGTTTTACATTGTTGTACTGGCGGATTCCTGTACCAGCAGGAATTCTGTGTCCGATAATAATATTTTCCTTAAGACCATGAAGATTATCCACAGAACCTGCAATTGCAGCGTTTGTAAGAACACGGGTTGTTTCCTGGAACGAACAAGCCGAAATGAATGAATCAGCAGCAAGAGCGGCTTTTGTAATTCCCTGGAACATAGGGCACGCAACAGCTGGCTGTCCGCCTTCCGCAACAACTCTGTCGTTTTCTTCACGGAATGTGTACTTGTCAACCTGCTGACCGTAGATAAATCTTGTGTCGCCAACTTTGATGATTTCGACTTTTTTAAGCATCTGGCGGATAATAGTTCCGATGTGCTTATCGTTAATATCTACGCCCTGAGCGCGGTAAACAGACTGAATTTCATCCATAAGGAAGTTCTGAAGACGGTCTTCGCCAAGAACAGAAAGAACATCGTGTGCGTCTACTGCTCCATCGCAAAGTTTTTCTCCGGCTTCAACCTTATCGCCATCACGAACAAGGAGACGCTTAACCATAGGAACAAGGTGGCTGTGCTCCTTTCCGTATTCGTCAACAACGATAACTGTTCTTTTTCCTTTTACAATCTTGTCAAATTTTACAGTTCCAGTAATCTTTGCTATTACAGCAGGATTCTTTGGTTTGCGTGCTTCGAAAAGCTCAGAAACGCGAGGAAGACCAAGAGTAATGTCGTTTGCCTTTGCAGCGTCTTTAGCCATTTTTGCAAGAGTTGTTCCAGCTTCAACCTTTCCCTTGTCCTTGATGTCGTTGCTCAAAATAGCTCCAACCGGCATGTGGTAACTTCCAAGCTCGTTTCCATCTTCATCCGTAATAATAATACGAGGCTGCTTTACATCAAGATGAAGATCAGAAATACGGCGTTCAACAGCTCCAGTCTGAATATCAGTCTTTGTTTCAAGAGTTACGCCGTCAATGATGTCTTCATAATGAATGTAGCCAGAAACTTCCGCAATAATCGGCTCGCTATAAGGATCGAACTCTCCTACAGGCTCGCCAGCTTTTGCAATGCACGAAGCTTCTGTGAATTTTGCATATACAGTCGAACCGTTGGAAATTTCAACTTTCTGGTCATTGCTTGTAAGATAAACAACATTGTCTCTTATGATAATGCGGCCAGAATCAGAAGCAAGAACTTCCTGTCCTTTGTGTTTCAAAATCGGATTATCCTTGCGGACATAAGCGCCGTCTTCAACAAGAACTTCATCGGAAGAATCAAAAGCATAGGACTTGAACAGCTTTGTAACAATCATTGAGCCACGGCGTGTAAAGAGCCAGTCGCCATTTTTTGCAACAACATGAGTTCCTTCAAGGCTTTTGATATAAACATCGTATTTCATTGCGATGTGGTTATCTTTCTGTCCACCTTCCGCAGCACCACCGGTATGGAATGTACGAAGTGTAAGCTGTGTACCAGGCTGACCAATTGACTGAGCCGCAATAGTTCCAACTGCTTCACCGATTTCAACAATCTTGTTGCGGGCAAGGTCTTTTCCGTAGCATTTTACACAAATTCCGTGTTTGCTTTCACAAGTGAGAACTGTGCGCAGCTTAACTTTTTCAACTCCAGCCTTGTCAATTTTTTCAGCAAGACTTTCATCTATATACTGGTTTACATCGCAAAGAAGCTCGCCGGAAACAGGGTCGATTACGCGCTCGATTGTATAATGGCCTGCAATGCGTTTTGCCAAAGGAACTGTAACAGTGTCTCCGTCCTTTATTGCAGAATAGTCAATTCCGTTGATTGTTCCGCAGTCTTCTTCATTTACAACAACATCCTGGGCAACATCTACAAGGCGGCGTGTCATGTAACCGGCATCAGCAGTCTTCAAAGCTGTATCAGACAAACCTTTGCGCGCACCGTTTGTTGAAATAAAGAACTCAATAACTGAAAGTCCTTCCTTAAAGTTTGCACGGATTGGAAGCTCAATGATGTCTCCGTTAGGCTTCTGCATAAGTCCACGCATTGCCGCAAGCTGGGAAATCTGCTTTTTAGAACCACGGGCACCGGATGTAGCCATCATATAGATAGTATTGAATCCGTCTTTATGCTTTGCAAGGTTGTCCATCATGAGGTTTGTAAGCTTTTCGTTTGTGTTTTCCCAAACTGTAACAGACTTGTTGTAGCGTTCATCGGCTGTAATAGCACCGCTGTTCCACTGTCCAACAATTTTTTCAACTTCCTTGTTTGCTTCTGCAACCATAGCCTCTTTTTCTTCCGGAACAAGAATGTCGTCCATTGAAAGAGTTGCGCCATAGAATGTAGCGTTTTTGTATCCGCAAGCCTTGATTGCATCAAGCATCTGAATTGTAAGCCAGCCACGGTCAATAGCGTAAAGACTCGGAAGAATTTTTCTGAGCTTGTATTCTTCAAGCGGAGTTTCTCTATTGTAGATTTTATCAATCTGTTTTCTGAGGGAAGCGTCTTCAATAACTTTATCCAATGTTTCCGCATCAAAAGTTTCAAACTGATATTTTTCTTCAATAAGACTCTTTATACGCTTGTCGCTTGTCTGCTCGTTGTGGTAAACGCTTTCAATCATCTTCTTGAGTTTTTTGTCGCCGAGCTGCTCGTTGTAAAAGTCAACTTCGTCCGGCATTGACTCATTGAAAGCCATGCGGCCTGCTGATGTAAGAATGTACTTGCTGTCAGGCTCTTTGTCGTTGTTTACGCACTTATTGAGAATATTTTTGTGAACCTTGATTTCCGCTTGCCATTCAATTGCTCCGCTAGAAGCCGCAAGACGAACTTCATCTGCGCTAGAGAAGAATTTTCCTGTGCCCTTTGCATTCGGCTTTATAGAAGTCATGTAGTAAATTCCCAAAACCATGTCCTGAGAAGGAGCTACAATAGTGTTTCCGTTTGCCGGGTCAAGAAGGTTGCGGGCAGAAAGCATAAGTGTCCAGCATTCCATTTGAGCTGCCTGAGTAAGAGGCACGTGGATTGCCATCTGGTCTCCATCGAAGTCGGCGTTAAATGCTTTACAAGCCAAAGGATGAAGCTTCAATGCTTTTCCAGGAACAAGGACTGGTTCAAATGCCTGAATTCCCAAACGGTGCAAAGTAGGAGCACGGTTAAGCATTACAGGATGCTCACGGACTACTTCATCAAGAATTGCAAAAACTTCTGTGGATTCACTTTCTACAAGTGAACGAGCCTTTTTAATATTAAATACAACGCCCTTGTCAACAAGTTTCTTCATTATAAACGGCTTGAAAAGTTCCAATGCCATTTTTTCAGGAAGACCGCACTGCCAAAGCTTAAGCTCAGGTCCAACAACAATTACAGAACGTCCAGAGTAATCAACACGTTTTCCAAGCAAATTCTGGCGGAAACGTCCCTGCTTTCCTTTAAGCATATCGCTGATTGATTTAAGCGGACGGTTTGCGGCGCCTTTTAGAACACGCTGTTTGCGCTTAGAATTGTCAAACAATGAATCAACCGCTTCCTGAAGCATGCGTTTTTCGTTGCGGATAATAATGTCCGGCGCAGACAAAGACTGAAGCTTCTTTAAACGGTTGTTGCGGTTAATAACACGGCGATAAAGGTCATTCAAGTCGGAAGTTGCAAAGCGTCCTCCGTCAAGCTGAACCATAGGACGCAAATCCGGCGGAATAACCGGAATAACATCCAAAATCATCCAAGACGCTTTGTTTTCTGAAGTGCGGAAATTCTCTACAATTTCAATTCTCTTCAAAAGACGCTTATCGCTCTTTGGACCTTTTTCAATCATTTTTGCACGAAGTTCAGCAGCAAGAGCGTCAAGGTCAAGGTTTTCAAGTAAAGTCTTTATTGCCTCTGCTCCCATTCCTGCTGTAAATGCGCCGCCATAACGTTCCTGCGCTTCAAGATATTCATCTTCTGTCAAAAGCTGATTTTTCTTTAAATCCGTGTCGCCCGGCTCAATTACAATGTACTTTTCATAGTAAAGAATTGAGCGGAGAGCTGCCACCTGCAAATCAAGCAAAAGTCCCATGCGGCTAGGAACTGAATGATAATACCAAATGTGGCTAACAGGAGCCGCCAAGTCAATGTGTCCAGTGCGCTCACGGCGGACTTTAAAGTGTGTAACTTCAACTCCACAGCGGTCGCAGACAACGCCTTTATAGCGGATTGACTTGAATTTTCCGCAGTAGCATTCCCATTCTTTTGTTGTACCAAAGATACGCTCGCAGAAAAGACCGTCCCTCTCCGGGCGAAGAGTGCGGTAATTTATAGTTTCCGGCTTTTTTACTTCACCGTAAGACCATGAACGGATATTTTCCGGGGAAGCAAGTTTAATTTTAAGGCTTGTGAAATCCTGAATATCACGCATTTTCGTTCTCCTTGTCAAAACCAGCGCCTACTTTGTCAATAAGCTCCTGATCACGTTCAGTAAGGGCAATCTGCTTGCCTTTGTCATCATAAATAGTAAAGTCCAACGCAAGTCCACGAAGTTCCTGAACCAAAACATTGAATGATTCCGGCACTCCAATTGGAGCAGTTGGCTCACCCTTGACAATCGACTCATAAACTTTAGAACGTCCGTTCATATCATCAGATTTGATTGTCATCATTTCCTGCAATGTATTTGCAGCGCCATAAGCCTCAAGTGCCCAAACTTCCATTTCTCCAAGACGCTGACCACCAAACTGGGCTTTTCCTCCCAATGGCTGCTGTGTAACAAGAGAATAAGGACCTGTTGAACGAGCGTGCATCTTGTCGTCAACCAAGTGGTGAAGCTTCATAAAGTATATAACACCAACGAAGATTGGGTTCAGGAAAGGCTCGCCTGTAAATCCGTCGTGCACAATCTGCTTACAGTCCGGCGAAAGTCCAGCCTGAACAAGTTTTTCTGCAATCTGCTCCTGACTAGGTGTCTGGAACGCAGGCGAATTGTACCATTCATTCAAAACAAGACCGGCTCTTCCAAGCTCAGATTCCATAATCTGTCCAATATTCATGCGCGAAGGAACACCAAGAGGGTTCAAGCAAACATCGAGCGGAGTTCCATCCTCAAGGTAAGGCATATCCTCAACAGGAAGAATGCGTGCAACAACACCTTTGTTTCCGTGGCGTCCGGCCATCTTATCACCAACAACAAGCTTGCGTTTGTCTGCGATAATAACTTTTACCTGCTCATCTACGCCAGGCTGAAGCTCATCGCCTTCACTTCTCTTAAGACGCTGAATGTCAATTACAACGCCCTGAACTCCATGAGGAAGTTTAAGTGAAGAGTCGCGGACTTCTTTTGCCTTTTCACCGAAAATAGAATTCAAAAGCTTGAATTCCGGTGTAGTTTCAGTTTCGCTTTTTGGAGTAACTTTTCCAACAAGAATATCTCCGGAGCGGACTTTTGCGCCGATGCGGACAATTCCTTCAGAGTCGAGATTGTCAAGAATCTTTTCTGAAGTGTTTGGAATGTCGCGTGTAATGCGCTCTGGTCCAAGTTTTGTTTCGCGGATTTCAGTCTGGAACTCGTGGATATGAACAGAAGTATACATATCCTCTTTTACAACGCGCTGACTGATCAAAACAGCATCCTCGTAGTTGTATCCATTCCACGGAACAAATCCAACAAGAATATTGCGTCCCAATGCAAGCTCGCCGTTGAAAGTAGCAGGACCGTCTGCGATGACTCCGCCAACTTCAACGTGCTCGCCAACCTGAACTGTAGGACGCTGATGATTTACAGTATCGCTGTTTGTCTTCTGATATTTGAGCAACGGATATTCATCAAATACATCGCCTTTGACTCCATCCGGCTTAATTTTAATAAGATCGCTTTCAACCCATTTTACAGTTCCAGCACGGCGGGCTTTTGTAAGAACTCCAGAATCGTAAGCTGTCTTCTGCTCCATTCCAGTACCAACATGAGGAGGCTCCGGGAACAAAAGCGGAACAGCCTGACGCTGCATGTTACAACCCATCAACGCGCGGTTAGCATCGTCATGCTCAAGGAACGGAACAAGAGAAGCTGAAACAGAAATTACCTGGCGCGGTGAAACGTCCATATACTGAATGTCTTTTGGAGAACGGCTTGTGTAATCTCCACGGTGGCGGCAAGAAACCAAGTCTGTAGGGAACGAACCGTCAGCCTTCATTCCTTCTGTAACCTGACCAACATAGTATTTATCTTCATCCATTGGATCAAGATATTCAACTTCATTAGTCGCCTTTCCATTTACAACTTTGCGGTAAGGCTCTTCAAGGAATCCATATTCATTTACGCGGGTAAAAATAGCAAGAGAAACAATAAGACCGATATTCGGACCTTCAGGAGTTTCAATAGGACACATTCGTCCATAATGAGTATAGTGAACGTCGCGAACTTCAAAGCCTGCTCTGTCACGTGAAAGACCGCCCGGTCCCAATGCGTTAAGACGGCGTTTATGAGTAAGTTCTGCAAGCGGATTACACTGATCCATGAACTGAGAAAGCTGGCTTGAACCAAAAAACTCACGGATAGAAGAAATGATCGGCTTTATAGAAATCAAGTCGCCTGGCTTAAGAGTTTCTGTTTCCTTTAAGTTCATGCGGTCCTTTGCAATACGCTCCATGCGTGCAAAAGCTGTCTTGAACTGGTTTGTAAGAAGCTCGCCAACAGAACGAACACGGCGGCGTCCCAAGTGGTCAATATCATCGAGAGGTTCATCGCCAATGTAAACTTCTATAAGATGCTTCATTGTGTTGATGATGTCTTCCTTTGTAAGAGTTACATCTTCAACTGGCTCTTTATAGTCAAATTTTTTATTAAGCTTGTAGCGTCCAACACGTCCCAAGTCGTAGCGGCGGACACTAAAGAACATAGTTGTAAGGTCGCGTTCTGCAGCCTCAACAGTAATCGGCTCGCCCGGCATCAATACAGCGTAAACTTTTGAAAGGCACTCTTCCTTTGTAGGCTCATCCGCTGTAGAAGAACCTTCCTTGGAGAATACAATTTCTTCACGCTCAAAGCAGTTCACAATCATTTCGCTGTCCAAAGAGGGATTTTTTTCCTCTTTGTCGTCAGGGCGTTTTTTCATGTTGAACTTTATTACATTTATTTCCTTGATTCCGTTTGCAACAAGGTCATCAATATCATGCGGATGAAGCTTGTCTCCTGCTCGGAACAACTTTTTTTCTTCACCGGTTTCTTCATCTTTTATGATTACTGGTTTTCCAAGAACTCTTCCTGAAAGCTCGTCACGTTTTTCTGCATCTGAAGGAATTTTTACATCTTCCGTAACATAGAAGCAATTTATAATTTCTTCACGTGTCGAATATCCAAGCGCGCGGAGAAAAATTGTTCCCAAGATTTTTTTCTTGCGGTCAATTTTTGCGTAAATAAGTTCTTTTTTCTGGTCGATTTCAAATTCAAGCCAAGAACCGCGGTAAGGAATTATGCGGCTAGACAAAACGCCCTTGTCGCGCTGAAAAATAACTCCAGGCGAACGGTGAATCTGGCTTACAACAACGCGTTCTGCTCCATTGATAACGAAAGTTCCCCTGTCTGTCATAAGAGGAACATCGCCCATGTAAATATCTTTTTGGAGAATAGCTCCAGTTTCTTTAAAATTAAGATTGATGCGGGCTTTTAAAGGAACTGCATAAGAAACACCTTTTTTCTTGCATTCCTGTTCAGTGAATTTCATGCCATCGTAGTCAAGCTCATAAAATTCATATTCAAGCGACATATCACCAGCCGGACTTTCAATAGGGAAAGTTGAAGTGAAAACTTCCTGAAGTCCTTGATTTAAAAGCGGCTCACCTTTTTCAATTCTGTCTTTTTGAATGAATTCTTCATAGGAAGAAAGCTGAATGTCGATAAGATTAGGAAGCTCCATGAAATCCTGGATGTCTTTTCCTATGTACTGGCGAACAATTTTCTTGCTCTTTGCGAACATCAAATACCTCTTTAGGGGTTATGAACTGGTACGCCCAAACCGCTACAAGCAAAGACTTTGCTCAGCACGAGAAAAAGCGCCCTATCGGAAATCTCTGTCCCGGCAGATTTGTTTTTATTTTCAAGCCAACCTGCAGGCTCTTTTGACAACAAAAGCCTCAGGAAAAGGAAAACCTTTCCCTGAAGCTAGAGTTCAAGTTTTATAAATATCTTGAAGAAAAACAATCAAGCATCTGCCAGATTATTTCTTGCTAACTTTTCCACCAGCAGCAGTGATGTCTGCGATAAGCTTGTCAGCATCAGCCTTAGATACTCCCTCTTTAACAACCTGTGGAGCACCAGTAACGATTGCCATTGCTTCTTTAAGACCAAGACCTGTTGCAGCCTTAACAGCCTTAATAACATCCATCTTCTTTGCTGGATCAATAGATTCAAGAGTAACAGTAAATTCTGTCTGCTCTTCTTCAGCTGCCGCTGCTGGACCTGCTGCTACTGCTACAGGTGCTGCTGCAGAAACACCGAATTTTTCTTCCATTGCTTTTACGAGATCAGCTGCCTGCTGAACTGTCATGTTTGCAATTGCTTCAAGAATTTCATCATTTGTAAGAGCTGCCATATTGTCTTCTCCGTAATCAAATATGATTAGTAATTTCCGTGCAGATAAAAACAAACTGTTTCTAAACCCTGCATCGGTTTGTCTGCGGACAGTCGACAGCTATGAAGCCTGACCGCAGGGAAAAATTCCGCTCTGGGCATCGCAAAAAGCATTTGCCCTACTGAATTTACTCAGCTGCTGGAGCTGGAGCCGCTTCGGCTGCTGGAGCCTCTGCCGCAGGAGCTGCCTCTTCCGCTTTTGGAGCTGCAGAAGCCGGACCTTCTTTTTCCAGTTTTTCAACATATGCTTGCAATGTTCCGGCAAGTTTTCTTGCAGGTCCATTGATTGCAGACATAAGCATTGCGATAAGCTGTTTCTTTCCAGGGAGTTTTGCAAACGCCTCGATTTTTGCAGCATCATAAAGCTCGTCTTCTACCCATGCGCCTTTTACAACGAGAGCTGGAGCTTCTTTTGCAAAGTCAAACAAAACTTTTGCAGATTCATTAGCCTCTTCCTTGATCATGGCAATAGCCGTTGGTCCAGAAAGATACTGAGCAACTGCATCATTCTTCATTTCGTCAAAAGCTACACGCGCAAAGTTATTCTTGATAACCTTGAACTGTGAATTCTTTTCGCGCAAAGAATGGCGGAGCTTTGAAATCTGCTCAACAGTAAGTCCTCTGTATTCAACAAAGATAAAATCTTTATATTCACTAAGAACTTTCTTTGCTTCTTCAATAGCCTGTGCTTTGCTAGGCTGAATCTTTTTTGCCAAAATAGCCATTATTCTGCCTCCTTAAAGTCAATCCAAACGCCAGGTCCCATTGAAGAACTGATTGAAACAGAACGTACAAATCCAATTTTTGCATCAGCTGGCTTTTTGCGCTCAAGTTCTGTGAGGAAAACTTTTACGTTTTCAGCTGTGTCTTTTGAATCCATAGAAACTTTTCCAACAGGAATATGAACAACACCAGTCTTGTCTGCGCGGAATTCTGTACGTCCTTTTTTAAGTTCAGCGACAGCCTGCGCAATGTTTGGTGTTACAGTTCCTGTCTTAGGGTTAGGCATAAGACCTTTGCGTCCCAAAACCATACCAAGACGACCAACGTCTTTCATCATGTCTGGAGTAGCAACAGCAACATCAAAATCAAGCCAGCCGCCCTTTACTTTCTCAATGTACTCTGTACCTGCATAAGTTGCACCTGCATCAAGAGCTTCTTTTACACGGTCATCTTTACAGAAAACAAGAACGCGTTTTTCAGCAGTAAACTGATGCGGGAATACAAGAGTATCGCGTACAGTCTGGTTTTTTTCCAGTTTAAGGGAAACTGAAAGCTCAACTGTTTCATCGAACTTTACATAGTGAAGATCTTTTACAAGCTGGCAAGCTTCTGAAATTCCATAAGCCTTTGCCGGATCATATTTCTTCAATGATTCGCGGTATTTCTTTCCGTGCTTCATTATTCAGCCTCCACTTCTACGCCCATACTGCGAGCAGTACCAGCGATGATTTTCTTAGCAGCCTCAATGTCGTTTGCATTAAGATCAGGAAGTTTCTGTTTTGCAATTTCTTCAAGAGACGCCTTTGAAAGTTTTCCAACCTTGTTACGAAGCGGGTTTCCAGAGCCTTTCTGGATTCCAACAGCCTTCTTAATAAGAACAGCTGCAGGAGGAGTCTTGAGAATAAATGTGTAAGATTTGTCCTGATAGACAGTGATGACTACAGGGATAATAAGTCCCTTTTCCATGCTCTTTGTGCGGTCATTGAATTCCTGAACGAACTTAGGCGCAGAAACTCCGTGAGGTCCAAGAGCCGGTCCAATAGGTGGAGCTGGTGTAGCAGCGCCGGCAGGGCACTGAAGTTTAATAACAGCTGTAACCTTCTTTGTGGCCATAATGTATCTCCTTACATTGGTGGTGGGCATCAGATTTTCTGACCCCTAGCGAAATGCCTATGTCCAACGGACTTGCACTTCTCCCAAATTAAGAAAAAAGCATTCATTGCGAATGCAAAATTCTATCAAACATCAGAGCCAGCTTTAAAAATGCTGCTTAAAACTGGCATAAAACTGCTTAACTGAAAAGAGCAGCTTATATTTTTTCAACTTGAAGAACATCAACTTCAACAGGAGTTGCTCTTCCAAAAATCTGAACATTAACACGAAGCTTGTTCTTTTCTGTATTTATGTCTTCGATAGCTCCGCTGAAAGTTGCAAAAGGACCTTCTGTGATTTTTACAGTCTCGCCGACTTCAAAATTCTGCTTAATGCGAACCTGTTTTTCACCTTTAAGCTCGCCAGCCATCTGCAAGATATTTTTTGCTTCTTCTGTGGAAATTGGACGCGGTTTTTCAGAAGGCTTAACACCAACAAAACCTGTTACACCCTGAACGCGGCGAATTAAAGAGCAGGTGTTCTTCCATCCAATCTGCGGAAGATCCATTTCAATCATAATGTAGCCAGGAAGAATCAAGTTGTTGCGGACGTGTTTTTTTCCATTTGAAATTTCAACAACTTCTTCCATTGGAACTTTTACTTGAAAAACAACATTTGAATCAAGTTTCTGCTCTGTGAGCATAGTTGCCAATGTTCTTTGAATTTTCTGCTCGTAGCCTGAATAAGTCTGAAGAATATACCAGCTTCTTGCCATTTGATTCCCCTAGAATACGAGGCGAAGGCCTTCTGTAAACAGCCAGTCAAGAAGACCAAGAATCAATGCAACAATAATTGTAGAGATGAAAACAACTTTTGTAGAAGAAAGAACGTCGGTGCGTGTAGGCCAAGTTACTTTTCTAAGCTCTCCGGCACATTCTTTAAAAAACTGAAAAATCTTTTTCATTTTCATCCTCGTCTTTTGTAAATTAACAGGCCAGGCAGGACTCGAACCCGCGACAACCGGTTTTGGAGACCGGGACTCTACCAACTGAGCTACTGACCTAAAATATATACAGCCTCCCTAAAAGAAGGCATATATTTTATTTAGCTTTTGTTTCCTTGTGAAGGATTTCTTTGCGGCAGAACGGGCAGTACTTGTTCTTTTCAAGCTTGCCAGTGATATTCTTGCGGTTTTTGTATGTTGTGTAATTTTTGCGCTTGCATTCTGTGCACTGCAATGCAATGATTTCTACGGCTGACTTTTTCTTGCTTGCCATAATATTTGCTCCTCTGTTTTTCTAATCTTATAGCTCCCGAGCGGAATCGGACCGCTGACCTCATCGTTACCAACGATGTGCTCTACCGACTGAGCTACAAGAGCATAGGGATAATATTCCCTTGAAAAATGGTATGTTTTGGAAATATAACTTAATAGAAAAAATATGTCAATAAGAGATTCTTGAATTTGTTGAAATTCAAATAATATTTTTAGAACAATAGGTTGAATATCGAATTTTTATTTCTTTGTCATTCTCGCGCTACGATACGAGAATCCACTGTAATTTTTTAACAGATTATCAACCGAGTTTCTTTCAGAAACGTCGCAGGGTCAAGCCCGACAATGACATTTTAAACTTATTGGATTTTCTATGACACAAAAAAACTGATTACGAGCGGCATTCCTGTGTAAAAGTTGTATGCGGAGGAACAGACTTTGTAATCCAAGTGTTTCCGCCTATGACACAGCCTTCACCAATTACAGTATTTCCGCCTAAAATCGTGGCATTGGCATAAATCGTAACATTGTCTTCTATTGTTGGATGGCGTTTTTTGTTCATCAGCTCTTTTTTTACACTCAAAGCGCCCAATGTAACGCCTTGGTAAATTTTCACATTGTCGCCAATAATGCAGCTTTCGCCAATTACAACGCCAGTTCCATGGTCAATAAAAAAACTTTCGCCGATTTTTGCACCCGGATTTATATCAATTCCAGTGTGGCTGTGCGCGTACTCACTCATTATGCGCGGAATAACAGGAACTCCGCTTTCTGAAAGAAAATGGGCAATTCTATAAACGGAAATCGCTTCAAGGCAAGGATACGAAACTATTACTTCCTCGCTAGATTTTGCAGCCGGGTCTCCAGCATTTGCAGCCTGAACATCGAGTCCGATTTTTCTGCGGATTTCTGGAATTTCTTCAATAAGAGCAAGAGAGACTTTTTCCGCAAGATTAAAGCAATGTGAAAGTTCAACTTTGTCGTTCTGGACAACAAAAGAAAGGGCTTTTTTTATCTCGCGGGTAAGCATTGAAACTATGCGGTTTACGCGCTCGCCTGTAACAAATCTCAACGTAAGCGAATCAATTTCCTCTGCAACCCTGTAGCCCGGAAAAATCAAGCACTGAATATCCTTTAGAACCGTTATGACGTTTTCCCTGTTCGGAAACTTCATGGCTTCATCAAGGTTGATTCCTCCGTACTTTTGGTAAGATTCAAGTATTTTTTCTACGGCATTGTCAATTGTCGCGCTCATAAGACCTCGCTTTTTAATTTTCCGCAATCAAACTGGCTAGCTCCAGTATTTTTTGCCCCAGTTTTCAAAATTCCATTCATCGGAATATTCATTGCACTCATAGTCAATGTAATACAAAAGTCCGTTCTGTACAATAAAATTTGTGGGATAATAGTCGATATTAAGGTGAAGAGGATAAAGTTTGCGGCACATTTCTTCCACCTGAGCTATGTATTCAGGCTTTACAAGTTTTTTCTTGGCGAGCTGCTCTATTGTAGAACCGTCAATATACTCCTTTAAAATGCGCTCATTGTTAACATCATGCGCAATCATAAGCGGAATTCTTATGCCGGCATTCTTTAGACGCTCATAATCGTTGAGTTCTGCCATTATCTTGTTGCCAAACTGATAGTAGCTGCAAGGCTCGTGGTGAATCTGCTTAAGCACAAAAAGAGCTCCGCCACAAGAAGCAAGATACGAATATCCACCCTTGCCTTTGCCCAAAAGTTTTTCAAGCCGGTAATTCTTGCCGTTTAACGAAACATACGAATTAAGTTCAAGCATGGTACAACAATCTCCTTTTTGTTTTACTTTTATAATTAAAAAAACACGGCGTGTTTTTTTTTATTTTATAGTACGCGCAAGGCGGAAACCGTTATCTTTGTAAAGAAACTGTGTTAGCTCATTTTCAGATTGGTAAGAGCGACTAAAAATATTTTTAGAGTCTGTATCAAAAACACTTCCACCTCTACGTATGCATCCTGTTCCGCTTTCAACAGGATCTGTTACTTCCATTTCAGAAATATTGTTTGATCTATCAGAACAAAACTCCCAGCAGTTTCCGCTCATATCATAAAGTCCAAGGCTATTGGATTTTTTTAGCCCAACCTCATGGCTTTTCTTAGTCGCTCTATTATCATCATAATTATACCAAGCAACTTTATCTATATCTTTACTGCCAACATAAGTGTAATTCCAGTTGCTTCCATCTTGTTTTCCGCCACGGGCTGCAAATTCCCACTCTGCTTCTGTAGGCAAACGATAGCCGTTATTTTCTAGTTTATACGAAATTTGCCAGTTTGGAGCAACTGCCTTAATATTACTAAGGTCAATATTGTCATAGTCAATTTCACTGCCATTCGACTGAATTTCATAGCATTTATCAAGTCCCATTAATATAGAAAGTTTATTGCAGAACAAAATTGCATGATACCAATATATACCTTCAACTGGGCGCAGTTCTTGAGTTTCACCGTCTTCAGGAGGATAAGAGTCTCCTTGTTGTTTGCTCGGATTTTCTCCCATTACAGCCTCATAAAGTTCCTGCGTTACTTCGTACTTGCCTATGCTGTATGGGTTTAAAGTTACTGTGCGACCGTCAATAAAAACGCCTGCGCTTCCGCTTCCTGTAATTGTTGTGGCGGCATCAATTACTGTTGCAAGGGCTGTCTTTTCAAGCTTAGTTTTGTTTATAACTATGCTTCCGTCTTCGGCGACAAAGCAGTTGGAAATTATAAGGGTAAAAGGGCATTCTGTGGTTTTATCCGCTTCAACTTTTATATCTTTGCTTCCAGATGCGATAAGCTCATCATTGTTCGCAGAATCTCTCGCTTCCGCTTCAACGGTATATTCGCCGGCTTCAAGTTCTGTGAACTCTATTACCCCCCCCCACAGAATCTTTCGTTTCAGAATAAACTTCATTTGTTACACGCACAACAAACTTGTCGGCATTTTCTTTGTTGTAAACATAGCGTCCGCCCGGCAAAGCCACACGGATTGAGCCTCCCTTTTCAGAGCCGCCGCTCATGTTCATGCAGGACGCAGCCACAAATAAAAACGCAAATAAAGCCGGAACAATAAATTTCTTCATAAAAGACCTCCAATTTTTAGATTATCGGGTCAAGCCCGATAATGACAACTTTCATCTCTCTGTCATTGTCGTACTTGAATTTCCATGTCATTCCCACACTTGATGTGGGAATCTCTGTTATAACTAATTTTTCAGGAACCTATTTTACATTATAATGAATAAATTCCAAAAAACAACTTTTTGGTGAAAATTTATTAAGAATTTTCCTTGAGTAAATACGTTATTTACCTTAGGAAAATAGTCTATTTACCACAGGTAAATATATTATTTACCCTAGGTAAATAGCTTATTGGCTGAATGTAAAATAATACTTTGAGGAAGAAATTTCATACTAAAATCCTAAATTTCTAAAAAAACAACAATTCGCCATAGAAAAACATTATAAAACGCCGAAAAATAGCAAAACAATATGCCGAGAAAAAACTTTATAATTCGCCGAATATAAGATATAATTAATTTATGAATGATTACAAACCAAGAATTGTAGATGAAATTTTGGCAAAAAAACTCGAAGCAAAAGGTGCCGTTCTCATAGAAGGACCAAAATGGTGCGGCAAAACAACAACAGCATTGCAGCAGGCCAAAAGTATTCTCAGAATGGACAACCCATTGGAAAAGGATCAGAATCTTCGTCTTTCAAAATTAAATCCTCAAAGGCTATTAAAAGGTGATACGCCTAGGCTTGTTGATGAATGGCAGATTGCTCCGACTCTTTGGGATACGGTTCGATATGAAATAGATCAGAGAGGAAAAATGGGACAATTTATTTTGACAGGTTCCGCCGTTCCTCCTGACACAAAAGAAATTACACATTCAGGTACAGGCCGTTTTACCTGGCTTAACATGAGACCTATGAGCCTTTATGAATCAGGAGAATCAACTGGTGAAGTAAGCTTGAAATCATTATTTGACGGAAACTTAAATATTGATGGTGAAAATAGCCTCGATGACATAGACAAGCTTGCCTATCTTGTTTGCAGAGGAGGATGGCCGCAGGCTATAGGACTGAAATCAGAAGCGGCTTTATAACAGGCTTTTGATTATTATGATGCAGTTGTTAAATCAGATATTAACAGAGCCGATGGAGTAAATAAAAATTCTGAGCGTGTTAAAAGGATTATGAAATCTTATGCCAGAAATCAGGGAAGCCAAGCCGCAAGCACAGTCATTGCTCAGGACATAGCAGTAAACGAAGTTGAAACTGTAAACGAGGACACTGTTCATTCTTATATAGAAGCATTGAAAAAAATTTTTGTTGTTGAAGACATGCCTGCTTGGAATCCAAATTTAAGATCAAAGTCTGCCATAAGGACATCTGATACAAGATATTATGTTGATTCTTCAATCGCCACTGCAAGCCTTGGCATTGGACCAGAAGATTTGATAAATGATTTAAAGACTTTTGGACTTTTCTTTGAAACTATGTGTGTAAGGGATTTAAGAATCTTTGCAGAAAGCTTAGACGGCTCAGTATATCATTACAGAGACAACACCAATCTTGAATGTGATACTGTAGTTCATTTGAGAAACGGTTCTTATGGTTTAATAGAAATCAAACTTGGCGGAGATGATTTAATTAATGAAGGTGCAGCAAATTTGTTAAAACTACAAGATAAGATTGATGTTTCTAAAATGAAAGAACCATCATTTTTAATGGTGTTGGTTGGAGCAGGAACTTATGCTTACAGAAGAGAAGATGGAATTCTTGTTGTTCCTATTGGATGTCTGAAGAACTAAAAAAAGTGGATGACGCCAAAAGTATCTTTTTTGTCATTTTCAATGCTAACGAGGTTGTCCTTGCCGCGCTTGATACCGCGATATTTTCATAGCAAACTCGGTTAGCAATCTACTGAAAATTTTCAACGGATTATCAACCGAGTTTCTTTCAGAAACGTCACAGGGTCAAGCCCGATAATGACAGTAAATTTACAAAACTCGAAATTGAAAATAAACACAATCCAAGA
>NZ_DBKJ01000020.1:0-13229 GCF_002297325.1 Treponema sp. UBA753
ATAAAACTCGAAATTAAGGCTATTAGAGAAGAGTTACGGGATCGGTGTCTGTTTCTATGTAGACATCCTTTGGAGGCTTAAATCCCCACACGAGTTTTTTTGCCATTTCCTGAAGCGGTCGGATTTGCTTTGAGCGCAGAAGAATTTGATGGCGATGGCTTCCGTTTACCATTTCAAGCGGACATTCAGCAGGACCAAGAATATCGACTCCCTGCGGACGGCACTTGTATAGGATGTTATACGCGCTTTGGGCTGCATTTTGGGCTGCGTCTGGTTTCTGTGAACGGAACACAAGGCGCAAAAGTCGTGAATAAGGCGGAAAGTTTAGAATTTGGCGCGCTTCAAGCTCATTCTTATAGAATTCTTCTGTAAGTCCTTTTACGGCATAGTTTATTGCATCTCGGTCAGGGCTGTAGCTTTGCACAATAACTTTTCCGCCTGGGAAAAATCTTCCTGCTCTGCCTGCAACCTGCGTTATAAGAGCGAATGTCTTTTCCTGCGCACGAAAATCCGGCAAATGTAGAGCTGTGTCTGCAAGGACAACTCCTGCAAGCTTTAAGTTCGGGAAATTCAAGCCTTTTGCAACCATTTGAGTTCCAAGCAGAATGTCATATTCACCTTTTCTAAATGAATCAAGTTTTTCCTGAAGTTCCCCTTTGTGGTGAAGCGAGTCTGTGTCTATGCGCACTACTTTTGCGTTTGGAAACTTTGCCTTTACTTCTGCCTCGATGTATTCAGTTCCGAATCCTGAATATCCTATGTCAAGCGAACCGCATTTTGGGCATTGTTGTGGCGGTGGAAGAGAATATCCGCAGTAGTGGCATCTTAGGCGGTTTTCGCTTTTGTGGTATGTCATTGAAACCGAGCAGTTTTTGCACTTTAGTTCATATCCGCAGCTTGAGCATCTAAAAAAATGCGTGAATCCCCGGCGGTTCAGGAACAGAATTGTCTGTTTTTTTTCTGAAAGGGCTGACTGAATTTCATTTTGAAGCGGTTTTGAAATGCAGCTTTCCTTGTCGGCTTCAAGGCTTAGGTTTACGCAGCTGATTTTGGGCTTTTCTCCTCCTGCAAGTCTTTTTGTGAGCGTGTGCCTGATGATTGAACCGTTTTGCATTGAGTGCCAGGATTCAACAGAAGGAGTCGCGCTTCCCATTACAAGCGGAATGGAATTTCTTCTGCATCTAAGCATTGCAATCTGTCTTGCGTGGTATCGCGGGGATGAACCTGACTTGTATGATGAGTCGTGCTCCTCGTCAATTATTATAAGCCCCAGCTGTGGAACTGGAGCAAAAACTGCGCTTCTTGCTCCTACGACAATCCGTGCTTCCCTGCTTAAAATTCGCTTCCATTCTCCGAGACGCTGGCTTGGTGTGAGCGCGGAATGAAGGACTGCGACTGTGCTTCCGAATCTTTTTTGTACAGCTTTTACAACTTGCGGCGTAAGTCCGATTTCAGGCACAAGATAAATTACACCTTTGCCTGATTCCATGATTTTTTCCGCCGCGCTTAAAAAGACTTCTGTTTTGCCGCTTCCTGTTGTTCCGTAAAGATAGTGGAATTTTTCAGTTGAAGAAAGAATTCCGTTTACGGCTGTTTTCTGCTCTTCGCTTAGTTCTTTTCTTTCAAATCCAGACTCGTCTTCCGAAAAAGAAAGGCCTGGAATTTCAGTTTCGCGCTTGCCTGAAGGAATCATTGCAAACACGCATTCCCCGATTGAAGCAATGTAGTAGTCGCTCATAAATTCTGCAAGCTCCAAAAGTTCTTTTGTTAAAAGCGGAGTCTGATCTATGTAGCGTATTGCCGTGCGGATTTTTTCTTCTGGAACGGCGCAGTTTTGTGGCAAAGTTTTGTGGACGGCGGCAACAAAGCCAGAAGTTTTTCTGTTTCCAAATTTCACTTCCACGCGCAGTCCAAACGGATTTCCAATGTCTTGTGTGCCTTCTGGAATTCTGTAGGTAAAAGTTTGGTTCAGCGGAACGTTAAGGATTACATCGATGTATGTTGAATTCGGGGCGGATGAATCATTCTGCATAGAATTTTTCTGCGTAGTTCGGAATTTCTTTTAAGATGCGGGCTTTGAAAATTTTTAAGTCTTCCCAAGCAGGACGCTTGAGGCTTTCGTTTCTTAAAAGTGCGCTTGGATGGTAAGTTGCAAGCAATGGTATTTTTGTTTCGCCTAGGCTGTATTCAAGCCACTTTCCGCGGAGCGAATTTATTCCTTGCTGTGTATCCAAAAGATTTTGAACTGCCGTGCGTCCCATTGCAAGAATGTACTTTGGCTTTAAAATGTGAATTTGCGCCTGAAGATAGCCTGAACATGCATTGGCTTCATCTGGCATTGGCGTTCTGTTCATTGGCGGGCGGCATTTTACGATGTTTGCAATGTAGCAGTTTGTTGTGCGCCCCAGTGAAATCGCCGCAAGCATTTTGTCAAGAAGTTGTCCTGCTTTTCCAACGAACGGACGTCCTGTTTTGTCTTCGTCTTCGCCCGGACCTTCGCCTATTACCATTACATAAGGATTTTCAACGCCTTCGCCCGGAACTGTGTTTGTCCTTGCCTTGCACAGAACGCAGTTTTTGCACAAAGCGATTTTTGCTGCGATTGATTCAAGTGTTGCGCCTTGAGATGGAACTTTTTCAGCTGAGTTTTGCTCTGCAGGAATTTGAGAAATTTGCGTCTGAACTTGCTCTTGCGCTTTTGTTTCTTCATGTTCTTCTGTAATTTCTATGTCGTCTTCAAATGCTGGCTCTTCTTTAAAAGTTGGCGACGGGTAGCCGTAGCTCCAGGAAGAGGCTGTTTTTAGAAAATTGTAGACTTTGCTTTTTTCTTCCGCCGTCACTTGCTTTCCCTTTTTTTGCAGATGTCGATTGCTTTTTGGTAGCATTCAAGGAGCTTTGGTGTAAGAGAAGAAATTTTCCATTTATTTCCCCATTTCAAGGCTTGCTCTGATTTTTCTTTGTGAAGAGAAGCGTTTTGCAAAAGCTTTAGCGTCTTATTTGAAAATTCTTCCACATCATCTTTTACCATAAAGCCGCCGTTGTCTCCCTGCATTACGTCCACAGTTCCCATTTCACCGATTGCGACAACTGGCAGCGCGGAAAGCATCGCTTCGACTGTAACAAGCCCTTGCGTTTCTGTTTTGCTCGGAAATGTAAAGACGCAAGCCAGCTTGTAAAAGTAAATGAGGTCGTTTCCGTCGATATATCCTGTAAAGAAAACTGACTTTTCAAGCCCACGTGATTTTGCGGATTCTTTCAGCTCGTTCAGGTAAGGTCCGCCACCCACAAACAAAAGCGCTGTGTCTGGCTGAGATTTCTGCACTTTTTCCAAGACATCAAAAAGAAACGGAAGATTTTTTTCCTTTACAATGCGTCCCACAAAAAGCAGAATTTTTTTTCCTTTTAATTCCGGAAACTTTTTAAAAAGCGTTGCGTAAACTGCCTTTGACTTTTTTTCGCTGTATTCAAGCTTGCTGTCGGGAATTCCTGTTGGAAGAATATTTGCTTTGCGTTTTATTCCGTATCTTTCTACGACTTCAGCGATTCGTTTTGTAGGAGCTATAATCACGTCGGCTCGTTTTAAGTAGAAGCGCACAACTTCCATTCCGATTTTTTTTAGTCCGCTCGCAGGCATAAAGCTTACGTAGTTTGCAAGATAGTCTTCCCAAAGCGTGTGGAAAGTGAACACAAAAGGAACGTGGCGGTGGCGGCAATAGATTGCACCGAAATATCCGACCGTCCATTCTGAGTTAATGTGAATTACGTCCGGCTGAAATTCGTCCATGGATTTTTTTACTAGATGCCATTTGTCCAGCCGCATCATTCTGTCTTCTTTTGAAAATGCAATTGCGGCAGACGGAATTCTTAAAATTTTAAACGGAGATTTTTCGTCATTTGATTTTTCGTCAAAGAAAGAGCTTTTTTGCTGTTCTTCTGTATATTCAAGGCAGACAACACAGACTTCGTGCCCAAGCTTGCAAAGTCCTTCCGCAAAAGAATGAACTGAAACTGTAACTCCATTTATGCGCGGAAAATATGCGTCTGTAAACATCGCGATTTTCATATTCTGTCGATTTTACTCTATACTTGTACTTTCTGCAAGAATCAAGTAAAATTGTTTTCTATGAAAATTTTAAGTTCATTTAAAAAATTTCTTTGGATTATTTTACTTTCTGTGCCGTTTTTTTCTTTTGCGCGCGGAAAAAATGAACTTGTAAAAAGCGGGCATTGGATTTATGACGCTCTTACCGCTGTTGCAATGGAGCAGGGCACTCTTGATTTTACCGACCGTTCGCCTTTGAGTGTTGGAGAAATTCTTTTTTTCCTTGATGAAGCCGAATACAGCTCTTTGAGTTCTGCCGGCAAAATTCAATATGACAGAATAAAAAATTATTGCTTGCAGGAATCTTTTCAGTTCGGGCCAGATTTAATAAAACTTGGCTTTGAGCTTGAACTCAATGCGGAAGGCTATTACAAGCAGAATGATGATTTGGAATGGAACTACGGACGTTACGATAAGGGCGACTTTCTTTATGTTCCTGTAAAAATTGAAGGCGCGGATTACTTTACAATGATGTTTGAAGGAAAACTTGCGCTGAATAAAAATACAAAAGAAGACAACGACAATTTTTTGAGCGTTCCACTTGCGGCTGATGAAATCGACATAAATTTCCCGGATACAGGATATTTCAGCACAAGCCATAATTTTACAGAAAACGCGGCTTTGACTTTTCAGATTGGAAGAGGAGCTTCTGATTTTACACGTTCATTGACAGGAAGCATTGCGCAAAGCAGATATTTCACTGGCTCCAGCTATTTGGAACTTGGATTTTACACGCCGAATTTCAGATATTCCATGAACGTGAATCAGTTCAATGTGGACAAATATCTTTATTCGCATGAAATCAATTTCCGCTTTTTTAAAAAACTTCAGTTTACCGCAAGGGAATCTTTGCTTGTTTTTGCGCCAATGGAACTTCGCTATCTGAATCCTTGGACAATTTTCCATGGATTTGCAGCTTGGCGCGACTACGGAAGCAACGAAAGCAACACGTGCGATTATTTTGCATTAAAACTTGCCTACACGCCTGTAAAATTTTTGAGGTTGTACGGCGAATTTGCAATGACACAGTTTCAGACTGCATACGAAACTTCAAACTTTAAAGACGATACAACGCCGAACGGGCTTGCTTTTCAGGGAGGAATCGAATCTTTTGTTCCTTGTAATGATGGATACTTTCACTTTTGGCTTGAAGGAACTTACACAGACGCATATATGTACATAAAGGAAAGTCCGGACTGGAGCATGGTGCGCAACTACCGCGAAAATCTTGGCGACACAAAATATGTTTTCTATGAATGGCTTGGAACGCCATTTGGTCCTGACACAATTTCCGGCAAACTGAGCATTGAATACGAAAAACCTGCAAAATGGTCTTTGGGAGCGTCTTATCTTTTAAAGGCTTGCGGAAAAAATTCCGGCACAAAAATTTTCAAGAATATTGACTGGCACGAAGGAAATGAATACATAATCGATGACAGCGAAGAAGGTAAAGCAAACCGCGAGAACTGGATTTTTCCGGATTCAGATTCTCAAGGAAGCGACGAGGCAAAAAAACGCCAGAAAGCTTCTACGCCGTCTGGAACTAACGAATATGTAAATGTTGTTTCTTTGCGCGGAACTTTCAGCCCTAAGGAAAATATAACTTTTGTGCTTCAGCCGTCATATACGTTTATTATAAATTATGGCAATGAAAGCGGCAGAAATGAAAACGGATTTGAAGTTGCTTTTGCTGCAAATATAAAAATTTTGTAATCAATTGAAGGAAATATTAATGAAGTTAAAAAAACTTTTTGTTGCCGCTGTTTTTGTTTTTGCTGGAGCTTTTTGTTTTTCTCAAGTTTCTGTTGACCCGTCTGATGAATTTTATAAATACGCTTTAATCTGGGAAAACCGCGGGCTTGTTTCAAATGTGCCTCCAATCCGTCCTTATCCGCTTGCAAACGTAAAGTCGATTCTTCAGGAAGTAATTGAAAATGGCTGCGAAAAAGACAAGGAAATTGCAACTGAAATTTATGAGCGTGTAGTCGGCAAGCCTTACCACATAACTTTTGAAACTGATTTTTTCATTAAGCGCGAAATGGAAGAAAAGGACGAAAAGCAGTCTTACAGCACTTCAAAAATGCTTGCCCTTTATCCTGCAATAAAAGGCGACTTGGGATTTAAAGAAGATTTTGTTTCGCTTGGATATGGCGCGGGATTTGCGGTTTCAAATGCGACAGACACAGATTTTATGCCGCAGTATTCAAATTCGTTCCACGATTCTATTTTTGACGCTACAGAAGTCGGTCCGATTGAAATGTATCTTGACGTTAACAGCATTGTTGCGCTTGGCTATAAAAATCTTTTTGTTCAGGGTGGAATTTACAGGAGCGGATATTCAGCGTTTATAAATGAAGGGCTTTCTCTTAATGACACAAGCTACCATTCTGGAAACATTTCGCTAACATATTTGCATGACAAGCTTTCTTATGTTCAGGAACTTTCCATGATTGGCGCAACTTCATCTTATGACGGTGATCTTTCAACTTTAGCCCCAGATAAAGTAATGGCTTTCCATGCGGTGGGCTATGAGCCTTTTGATTTTTTGAAAGTTTCATTTTATGAAAGCGCAGTCTACGGAAAACGCCTTGACCTCTCGTATATTTTGCCAGTTCCTTATATGGTTGCCCAGGGAATTGGAGGTGCTAGCGACAATCTTGCGATGGGACTTTTAATTGACATAAAGCCTGCTCCAGGAGTTTTGTGGGAAACAGACATAATGTGCGATGACTTTCCGGCGGAAGATTTCTTTAAATTGAATTTCGACTCAAAGTACAGACTTGCTGTAAAAACTGGACTTATCTACACTCCAGAAAATTCATTTCTTGACCGGCTGGATTTTAACTACACTTTTGTACTTCCATACACTTACAGCCACTGGCAGTACGACAGCGACAGTTTGGCTTCAATTTCTGATTCGACAATAAACTACCAGAACTGCACAAATGCTGGTGTTTTGATTGGCTCGCAGTATGAACCGAACTCAGACGCTGTAAAATTTTCCGTTGACTTAAAGCCTTTTAAGCAACTCACTTTGTCAATGGGAACAACTTACTCTCGCCACGGAAATGTCTGCGAAACTTTAGACACAGAAGAAGCCATGATTTATCTTTTAGCGGACAAGGATGTTTATTCCACAGACGGCTCTGTTTACACTCATTCAATGTTCGCCGCCAACGATTCAAATTCCGGAAACCACGTTTCTTCTGCTTGGGATTCCATGAACTGGCTGAACCAAAAGCACGTTCAGTTTACGCTCCAGTCTTCATTGAATGTAAAGTACGATTTTAAGCCTACCAAAAAAGGGACTCGCGTTTCGCTGAATGCCGGATGCACATTTGAATACATTCACAATTATGGTGTTGCAAACCAGATGTTTCCAGGCGGAAATGAAGATATAATTCCAGTTTATGAAAAAGATGATGACGGAAACGGAGGCGGAACTGGCGAAATTGTTGGATTCCGTAAAGTCAAAGACGGAGAAAAATATGATTTGGACTCAGCTGAAGCAATTGCAATTGTAGATAGCTTTAAAGGTGCTTGGGTTGACCAGCTTACAAACAAACTGAATCTTTTCTTTAACTTTGGCGTAACAATAAGATTTTAACGGCTAAAAATGAAAACTGAAATCGACACAAATTTTTATACAGAAACCTATCTTGGAAAACTTGGCGAGCTTACACTTAAAGGCGGAAATATCCGTGTGTTTGAAAAGCAGCTTTTGTGCAATATCCGGCTTGCTTTGGAAACTGTCGAGGCAAAAGTAAAACTTCTTTCGGGCCGTCTTTACGTTTGCTGCACAAAAAATTCTTGCGACGCAGTTGAATACGCGCTTGACCATTTGATTGGAATCACCGGCTGGGCAAAAGTTCAGGCTGTTGAAAAAAATCTTGAAGCTATAAAAACTGCCGTTAGAAAAGAAGGAGAAGTTGCAAAGTCAAACGGAGCAAAGACTTTTAAAATTGAAGCGCGCCGTGAAGACAAAGATTTTCCGCTTAATTCCTACGAGATTGCCACAGAAGTTGCCGGAGTTCTTTTTGACGATGGGACACTTGATGTTGATGTGCACAAGCCGGATGTTTCCATTAATATTGAAGTGCGCGAAAAATGCTATGTTTACTGCGCCCAGAAAAAAACTTGCCGCGGTCTTCCTGTCGGCGTGAGCGGAAAAGGTCTTTTGCTTCTTTCTGGCGGAATTGACAGTCCGGTTGCGGGCTACAGAATGATGCGCCGCGGAATGAAAGTTGAATGCGTTTATTTTCATTCTTATCCATATACTTCGCAGGAAGCCCAGCAGAAAGTTCAAGACCTTGCAAAAATTATCGCGCAGTACGGAAACGACACTCATCTTAATGTGATTTCATTTACTGAAGTTCAGATGAAAATAAAACAAAAAGCGCCGGAAGCCTACTCAACATTGATGCTCCGCCTTTGCATGATGAAAGCTGCCAATATGCTTGCCGAGCGGATTAACTGCGACTGCATAATTACAGGCGAAAGTTTGGGGCAGGTTGCAAGCCAGACAATTGAAAATCTTGCAGTTACAGAAAGCTTTGCAGAAAAGCCTTTAGTCCGTCCGCTGATTGGCTTGGACAAAGAAGAAATTATGGACACGGCGAATTTCATTGGAACTTACGAAACTTCAATTCTTCCGTATGAAGACTGCTGTGTTTTGTTTAGCCCCAAGCATCCTGTTTTGCGCGCAACTATAGAAGAAGCAAAGAAAATTTACGATTCCATGGAAATTGATTCTCTCATTCAAAAGTCTTTTGATGAGCGTCAGATTTTCCGATACTCAATAAGAGACGTTATCGGGGAAAAATGGGCTTTAGAAGAAAATTCCTAACATTTGTTTTTTTACTTTTCTCACTCAAAGTTTTTTCGCAGGAAGAAAAAAATGAAGTTCCGCAGCTTTTAAAAGGTGTGTGGAAAAATTCCAGCCGATATTTTGTCTTTGATTCAGGCTATGTTTCTGATGATGGCGGAGCGATTCCTCAAGCTGTGCTTAGAACTTTCTACACTTGGTATGATGACCGCGCGGCAGAAAGTAGAATTTATTCAGAGAAAAATCCGCGCGATGTAAACAACACAACTTCAAAAAATCCGGCGCAGGAAATCAGCATAAAATATGTTCCGCTTGTGGACGAGCTTTTTTTGCGTTCAGACGGAAAGGGCGTTTTGCAAGATGACGGCTCGCTTCTTTATGCAAACGGAATTACGTCCGGCGCCTGGAATCTTGAAATAAAATATCCGAATAGAAAAGAAATTTACAATGTTCCTGTTGCTGTAATTGGCGACAAGCTTTTTCTAAAATTCGTTGTAAGGCAAAGCGGAGAAGCAGGACTTTCTGGATTTTGGAAAGATTCTGGAAACGCTTCTGGAATTTTAATAAGTCCGCCTATTTCAAGCAAGGAACTTTTGTCTTATTTTGCCACGGATTCAGCAGTTTACCAAATCCGCTACTGGAAAACCGACATGGAATACGACAGTTCAGCTCAGGCTCTTTTTTCTGAAGAAGGAACTGAATATTCTGTGCCAAAGCATCTTGTTGTTGCCGGTCAAATTTTTACTTGCGTTACAGGGCGCAGGACAAAAATCCGCAGCGTGAAAAAAATTTCTTCTTTTCCGGCTGATTGCACTTTTAATTCAGTCTTAAAGATAAATGCTTCAAATGACTTAAATGGAATTCAAGTTCCGAACGAAAATGTTTTTTCAACAATCTGCGCATTCGGCGAGCCTTATTTAACGCTTGAAACTGGAAAAACTCTTGAAGAAATTCTTGCTGAAAATCTTTCCAAAAATCCTCCGCCTCCTAAGCCGCTTTTTCCTCCGCACGGAATTCTTGACTTTGACTGGAGCATAATAGAAGATCCTCCAAAAGACTGGAACCGCCGCATCCTTGATTTAGGAAAATAATTTTTTTTATTAGACGGGGGGGGGTACTTGTAAAAAAAGTTGACAGATGAAGATTTTGTTATATAATTTAGAACAAGTGTATTGTTAAGAACCACTAAAAGCTTGAAGTTTTTAGTGGTTTGTATTTTTAAGGAGGACTTTATTATTATGGGAGAAAATGCTTCGTCAAATACCGAAAAACGCAAGAGCCTTGTGTTCCGGCTTGTTCTTTTTGTAGGCATTTCAATTGTATGTTTTAATGCCCTGCAGATTATTGTAACAGGAGAAATCACAAAAAAGTCTCAGCTTGAGGATTCGGCAAATGACTATGGGGTTGTTGCAGCTGCTTATTCGCAGGTAATTTCAGAAAAGATTGACGCCTATTTCTACGCTATGAATTTCTATGTGAATTCGGATATGGCCCTAGAAGGAACTTTTGACCAAATGCGCCAATGGCTTGTTTCTCAGGAAGATCACCGCATATCAGAGTTCGATTACATAATGCTTGCAGGTTCTGATGGAATTGCCTATACAGACACTGGAAAACGCATCGATATTTCCGACCGTCCGTATTTTAAGGCGATAATGCAGGATGGAAAAACAAAATTCATCGATGATCCAGTGGTTTCAAGAACAACTGGGCAGTCTGTAATTCACGTAACACGCGCGATTGTACGCAACGGAAAGAATATCGGTCTTATTTCGGGCGTAATGCAGTCAAAAAATTTAGGCGAAATCATCAGCAATATAAAAGTTGGAAACACAGGATATGCGTTTGTTCTTGCCGACGACGGAACTGTCATTTCTCACCCGAACAGAGACTGGATAAACAAGCGCAACTTCCTTACAGGCTATTCGGAAGGGCACGAGGATATGGGAGAACTTGCCAAGCGAATGGTCAGCCGCGAAACAGGACACGCCTGGCTAAAAGGAATTTATGATGAGCTGGAATTTATCAGCTTCACGCCGGTAGGAGGCACTTCATGGTCAATGGCAGTTTCGATTCAGCAGAAAGAAATTTATTCTACAATTTCTTCAATGATGGGGAAGATGGCTTTGCTTTCTCTTATAAGCGCGATTCTTCTTGTAAGCATAGCAGGCTTCCTTATGTACCGTGCAATAAAGCCTTTGAATACTCTTGACGGGGCAATAACAAAAATTGCTTCCGGCAACGCTGACCTTACACAAAGAATTGAAATAAATTCCAACAACGAAATCGGATTTGTTGTAAAAGGATTCAATAAATTTGTAGGCAAATTGCAGGAAATTATTTCTGATGTAAAAACTTCTAAAAATGAGCTTTCTAGCGCAGGAGAAGTTCTTGAAGAAAGCACGCAGAACACGGCTGGAGCAATCACACAGATTCTTGCAAACATCGACAGCGTAAGAAATCAGATTGTAAGCCAAAGCTCAAGTGTCGAAGAAACCGCAGGCGCTGTAAACGAAATCGCTTCAAATATTTCTTCACTTGAAAGAATGATTGAAAACCAGACAGCAGGTGTAAGCCAGGCTTCTGCCGCTGTTGAGCAGATGATTGGAAATATTTCTTCTGTAAATCAATCAGTTGATAAAATGGCTTCTTCATTCAGCGAGCTTCAGTCTGACGCGCAGAACGGTTTCTCTAAGCAGCAGATTGTAAACGAGCAGATAGAAAAAATTGAAAAGCAGTCCGCAATGCTTCAGGAGGCAAACGCTGCGATTTCTTCAATTGCAAGTCAGACAAATCTTCTTGCCATGAACGCCGCAATCGAAGCTGCCCACGCAGGTGAAGCCGGAAAAGGATTCAGTGTTGTTGCAGACGAAATCCGCAAGCTTTCTGAAACTTCTACTTCTCAGTCAAAGACAATCGGCGACCAGCTTAACAATATCCGCGAGTCTATCGATGAAGTTGTTGCTTCTTCCGCAGAATCAAGCTCGGCATTTGAAAGTGTTTCCAAAAAAATCAAGGACACAGACCAGCTTGTTGTTCAGATAAAATCGGCAATGGAAGAGCAGACAGAAGGCTCTAAGCAGATAAACGAAGCTCTTCATTCCATGAACGACAGTTCTTCTGAAGTACGCAACGCATCTTCTGAAATGTCTGCCGGAAACCAGGCAATCCTTGAGGAAGTAAAACGGCTTCAGGATGCCACAATGGTTATGAAAGAAAGCATGGACGAAATGGCGATTGGCGCAAAGAAGATAAACGAAACTGGAGCAGCCTTGAGCGAGATTTCTTCAAAAGTAAAAGGCTCTATTTCGAATATTGCAGATCAGATTGACCGCTTCAAAGTATAATAAAAGTTATCGTAAAACATATTGTTGTTGTTATAATACGATAAAAATTTATTGACAAACTATTAAGGCTCCTGTAGGATATATTCTATAGGAGCTTTTTTATGTCCAGTAAAAATTTTAATATGCTTGCAAAAACAATTTCAAAGTTCTTTGAAATTGTTTTCTTTGTGTGTTCCGCTCTCATGGTCATTTCCGCAGTTCTTTCTTTTGCACGTCCACATCTTCTTGCATCTTTTCTTCTTGCCAACATTGATAATGGCACAATCGCCACAAACGGATTTCAGATTATGATTGAAGCTCCGAATGGAGAGCCTATTTTGGGCGCAGTCAGAATTTTTACGTTCGCTGGAATCTTTACAATGCTTTGTATGGCAATGATTTTCAGAAACATTTATCTTATAATCAAAACTTGCGAAGGGCGCACTTGGTTCACCAAGGGAAAAACTCCGTTTCAAAAAGATGTTGTCAGAATGGTCCGGGAAATCGGTATTTTTAGCATAATGATTCCTATGACTGGACTTGTCTTGAGCCTTATTGCCCGCATTTCTCTTGGCTCAGACTTTTGCGAGACCAGCGTTCAGATTGTAGGAATCGCCATGGGAATTGCAATGATTTGCTTTTCGCGCATTTTTGCCTACGGAATAAAACTTGAAGAAGAAGTCGAAGGGCTTATATAGGGGCGGAGTATTATGGGAAACATTGTATTGCATCTTGACCGCATAATGGTTGAGCGGAAAATTTCATTGAATGACTTAGCTGAAAAAGTCGGAATAACAAACGTAAACCTTTCAAAGATAAAAAACAACAGAGTAACGGCAGTACGCTTTTCTACACTTGAAGCCTTGTGCCGCATACTCCATTGCCAGCCCGGAGACATCTTAAAGTACGAGGAATAAATGTCGGGAATGTCCCAAAAGTATCCTTTTTGTCATTTTCGGGCTTGACCCGAAAATCT
>NZ_DBKJ01000020.1:13301-17699 GCF_002297325.1 Treponema sp. UBA753
GAAAATCTAAATGCATATATTGCAATCTCTAAAAATACGCATTGAACGAAACAGAAAACTCATGCCACCATTCGCCCCAGTCCATATTGAAAGAGTAGCCGCCTTTAAGTGAAATATTCTGGGCAATGTTAAAACCTTCGTTTACGCTAGCCTGAATCCTTAAATGGTCTTTGTCGAACGGTGACTGAAGCGCGCTTGCTGCAATCTTGTTTTTCCAGATTCCTGCTGTTGTTATAAAACCTAGCTCTGCGCCAATAAGCGGATCTGTGCGGAAATGCTTTCTTTCGTACTTTGGAGAAGCATAAATATCAACTCCTGCAAGAAAATACGGCTGAATCCAAGATGCAGGCTTTATGCTTGTTCCAAACATCGCTTTCAGTCTGAATGCAAGATCTTCTTCTTTGTCTTCATTCGGGTTTGAGTCAAGTCCTGCTACAATGTCCATTGCGCTGTTGAAAAAATATAAGTCAGAAACCGGCAGCGAGATTATGGATGCAAACAGGGCTTTTTTTAAGTAAAAGTCAGTTTCCTGTGGATGCACTCTAAGGTCAATTTCGCCGAACACAAGTTCAGAGTTTGAAGCGTATCCTGCCGGGCTTTCAAGCTGCTCGTGGGCTGTAAGACGGAATTCTAAGCCAGTGTACGCGCCTTCTATGTCTTTTCCGCCGTGAATAGAAATCTTTTTGGAACCGTGCGCCTTTTCCGGGTGAGGCGGTTCTATTATACTTGCTTTCTCTTCTATTTTACCGAGTTTTCTACGCTCCGAAAGAACTGAAACAAAGCGCGGTCTGTATTCATCTGGTGAAATTTTCTGGCTGTTCAAGAGGGAAGTAAGATAGTCAGACGCCTGCTCCCAAATTTCCGCCTGTTTTTCCTTCGGCAAGTCGCGGAATGGAAAATCCTGCGTTGTCTTTTTTCCAAGGCAAACATCTTTTACATATTTATTCTGCTTGTGTGTAAGTTGTGTCTTTTGAAATTCCAACTTTGAGTATACAGAAGGTCTGTATTCCGCTTGGTTAGTAAGTCCTATTTTGTAGATGGTTTTTACAGTTTCAATTGGCTCTACAACGCCGCTTAGAATATTAGTTATGTCTGTTTCGGGCTTGGCGGCTTCAACTAGAAACAGCAAGTTATACGAGCAGTTTTCGCTTATAAAGAAGTACCTTGAATAGATGCCTGAAAGGTCAAAAATGTGGCGCAGCATTCTGTCTTTTTCTTCTTCTGAAAAATTCAGGCGGTATTCCCACATATCGCGCATATCCATGTTGGCATACTGCTTGATTTTTTCGTAGTAAGGAACAAATGAAAAATATCCGCGGAATCCTCCAACAAGTCCAAGAACTGCGTACATTACTCCGCCTGTTATGTTGCTTACAGCACCGTAATTTATTGAGTTTGCAAGAAGACGCGACAATCCTTTTGATTCCATTAGCAAGAATGTATGCCCAAAAACTGAAGCCGGATTTTTAAGAAAGCCTGCCGGAAATACAAGGAAAACGTCTCCGGGATTTACTTTTTTTACAATTGACTGATAATACGCATCCCCGTCATAAGGAAAATCTTCTTTTGAAAGATTCAGCTCGTTGCAAATCCATTTGAATCTGCCTGGAAAACGCTCTATTGCGTGCCGCTCGTCTTTGCCCGGGGCAGGCGAAAAAAAAGCTTTTATTGTTTCTTCAAGCTCTGCCTTTGGGTTTGTCTTACCTTTTTTAGATAAAAAAAACATCGGGTCGTCCACAAGGCTTTTGTTTTTGTGGAATGGAGAAGGCTTGTAATGCAAAAGTGTTTTCCAGTATGGCGCATTGTAAAGCTCCATGTAAAATGCCTTGTCTACAGCGTCCTGCGCTTTTTGTTCGTAGCCTGAAGCCGGTTCTATTGATGAGAATTTTGAAATTGCTTCTAGTTTTCCTGAAAAGTCTACAGCGTCCGCAGTATTTTTTGCGGGGCTGTCTTCATCTGCAAATACTGGCAGGAAAAATGAAGCTGCAAGTAAAAACAAACAGGGTACGACTTTGCGGCCGTACCCTGTTCTTTTAGACGAAATGTCCAACTTAGCCAACGAGTGAGTAAATCTTTCCGCTTACTTCAGCTGCAGATACGTCTGAAGAAGAGAAGATGTTGTCAAAGTTTGCCTGAAGAGCAGCTTTGAAAGCTACACTGTCAGAAACGTTGAGCATTGCAGAGAGTGTGTCAACATACTCGCCTTCGCCCATAGCGATGTCTGTTGCAAGTGCATCCATGTTGTCTGCGATGAACTTGTCTGTCTCTTCCATTCCGATAAGTCCGCCATCGTATCCAGATGTTCCGAATGTGATAGCGAAAAGACCTGAACAGAGAGTGCCGTTTGTTACAGCAGCAAGCAAGTCGTAAGCAGGTCCGCTCTGTTGTCCGAAAAGAATCCAACCGAGACCAGGTCCAACTTTTGTTGCAAAAGCGCTTGTAGAAAGTGCCAATGATACAACAGCTACTGCAGCAGCCAATTTACCCTTAAACATAAGAGCCTCCAAGGTTTTTCAGAAAAACATAGCAATGAAGCTTTTGTTTCTCCTTTTAGTTTTATAAATGATAAAGCAACAGTTTCAAAAAGTCAAGAAAATGAATAGTCATTACCTTAAATTAACAAAAAACTTAAATTACTGTTCTTATCAAAACTCGACATTCGGGCTAATTTATTGAATAATAAAAGCGGATTCCCATGTCGCAGCACAGGAATGACAGATGATGGGCTCTATTTTGGAAATTCGTTTTTTACTTTTGGAAGCTCTTTTTCCCAGATTTCCGCCATGAACCTGTATCCTTCCTCGTTAGGGTGGATTCCGTCCTGGCACATAAGTTCTTTGTCTTTTTTGGACTCAAGAAATGCAAGCCTCATATCCACAAGCTGAACGTTGTTTTGAAAACTGTATTTTACAAGATGCGCATTGTATGTTTCCTGGTTTTGGTACAGCGTCATAATGTCTGAGTTCACAAACGCTTTTACTTTCTGCTCGTCATATCCGCGGCAAATGTGCAAAAGCCATCGCTCTGGAACAAGAGGCGGCATTGTCATAATAAGCGGAGTTGTTCCGTTTTGGCGGCAAGTGTTTACCATTGTATCTATTGTGCTTATAAATTCGTCTATGCTTACACGCGGATTTGTGTTTTCCCCGGAGCATACTTTCGCCCAGTCATAATCGCAGTCGTTTCCGCCGGATTCTATTATTGCAAGGTCGCCCAGCGCATTCCGCTCAACATCACGCAAAAACCTCTTGTAGCTTTTTGTAATTATGTTTCCGAACACGCTTTGGTTGTTCAGTTTGAATCCTAATTTTGCGGCTGCAAGAGAAAGGCTGTCATTCTTTGTTATGTCAAAAAGATGTCCGCTTCCTGTTCCTGTAACTGCGCCCTTTAAAATTGAATCCCCATATACAGAGACTGTGTTAATTCCGTTTTCCATGCCTTGTTAGACACATTGCGCGCCGTTAAGTTTCATTTTTTTTAGCTTTTGATAGTGGCTTCTCGTAAACTACCGTTTTCTTTCCTCATAATTACTACAGTAGTAAGGTGATGATTAGTACACTAATAATGAGGCAATTACTGCACTAAATGGGTGTTTATTAATGTATTAATAAGGAAGCGTTTAGCGCAGTATTTAAAGGGTGATAAAATCGCTTCACTTTCGAAGTAGAGGGTTGTCTTTCCTCCAAAAAATCACATTGAAACTTAATAATCCTTGTGATAAGATAGGAAAATAAAAAAGAGGTTACGGTTTATGCTGATTTCAACAAGAGGGCGTTATGCGCTTCGTGTTATAATAGAGCTTTGTTCGCACGGAAAAGGCGAGTTTGTTCCATTAAATATCATTGCTGAAAATCAGGATGTGTCGCTAAAATATCTTGAAAGCATTGTGGCTCTTTTGGTTAAGGCAGGCTTTGTTGAAGGATTACGCGGAAAAAAAGGCGGCTACAGGCTCACAAAAGACGCTGACGAATATTCCGTTGGCGAGATCTTAAAGCTTACAGAAGGAACTTTAGCCCCTGTTACCTGCCTTGAAGAAAATGCTGAAAGCTGTCCACGATCCGCTGAATGTAAAACGCTCCCTATGTGGGAAAAACTAGACACTATAATTTCCAACTATCTATACAGTGTAAAAATTTCCGACCTTTTAAAGCCTGAAAGTGTAAGCGACTGGGTGATATAAGCAGATTTTATTAAACTCTGCGTACAAAAGTATTATCCTAATCGCCTAATAGCAAAATACTTAGCGTCCAAAAAGATTATGTTGACCGTACAAAAACAAAATGTTCTGCGTACAAAAGTAAAATGCTGAGCGTAGAAAAAGATAATCCTGACCGTACAATAGCAAAATGTTTTGCGTACAAAAAGATTATTCTGAGCGTACAAAAGCAGAATATTCTG
>NZ_DBKJ01000020.1:17777-17897 GCF_002297325.1 Treponema sp. UBA753
GTACAAAAAGAGTATACTTGATAGTACAATTCCAAAGTATGTCTGGTTAAGACACCATTTACTGTCATTCCCCGACTTGATCGGGGGGGGGCTTCTTTAGAGATTGTCGTATCAAGTACG
>NZ_DBKJ01000136.1:0-10162 GCF_002297325.1 Treponema sp. UBA753
TTCATTTCCAATATTGAACTGCAGCTCGGTTCTTCCGCCGATATGGAAAGTCCAGTTTTCATTTATCGGCTCATCGGGAAATAAATTATACGACTTTGGGCGGCTTAACTTTTTTGCCTTAACCCGAAACTGCTGGATTTTTCCAATCTCGTAATTATTCAACTGACTGTTTATGTCCTTGCTGATTTTCCTTAAATCCATAAAAACTCCGGTTATTAATTCTAGTTTATAATATAATGAATTTGAAGAATTATTCTCACCCTTCCCCATGCAACTTTTCAAAACTGTCGTTTTTCCTTTTTATTCCGTCCAAAAATCCCAAGAAAATGTATTTCATGCGCTGCAAGCGGTTCGGGAGGAAACAAAGGTAAATAAGCGGCATAGGAAACCACATCAGAAAGAAACGGATTTTATACTTTACAGGAACATAACGCCGCCAAAAGATTTTTATTGAGTCACGGAGCTGGTAATATTCACGTACAGGATGATTTATCCGCAGGTTGAATTTTCCGATTTTCTTCACGCCTTTTCCCAAAGTGTGAGTCAGTGTCAGTGCATTGCAAAGAACAATCTTGAAGCCAGCTTTTTTCATCCGCCAGCAGATGTCCCAGTCCGCCATGTCAAGAAAAACCGCCTCGTTCCAGAATCCGATTTTTTTCAGGACGGAATATTTTGTCAGAAGTCCGGAAGTTATCATCGAGGAGACCGTATAGCAGCTGGCAGAAAGAACTTCAATTTTTCGGGGAGCAATAATTTTACCGGAATTTGTATCGATATACTGTGGACCGACACAGCCGATTTCATGATTCAAATCAATTTTCTCAAAATTACGAACCAGAGTCTCAGCGTAACCCTCACAGATTCTTGAGTCCTGGTCAAAGAAAAAAATGTAATTCTCATCATCAAACTGGCGGCTTTTCAGCGCAACATTGAACGCCTTTGAAAGCCCGAAATTTTCTCTGTTCGCAATGTAAATGCAATTTTGGATTTCCGCAAAAAGATTTTGGCTGTCACAGCCAGGCGTATTGTCAGAGAGAATCACACAGTCAACCTGAGAAGCAAGAACTTTTATATTCTCCGCAATTTTTTCATTCGGATAGAACAATGTTACAAGCGCATAGACTTTTGAACTCATAGGAAACCTCTTTTAAATAGACACAAGCGAATAATAAAAATTATTCAAAAACGACAGCATCAAACAGATGCAGATGAAAAAAATATATCCAACCCATTTTTGTCTGAAAATATTTATAACAAGAGGAAGAAGAAATATTATAGATGGACGAAGCATCTCGCTGAATCTTGAAGCCACGATTGGAACACTATTCAAAAGCGGATAAACAGCAATGCTACAGAAAAATATTTTCATAAATATCGGAAAAAATTTGTAAGACATGAATTTTCTTGAATTAAAAGCAAGCAGTAAAAATATAAAAATATTTATAAGCTGATTAACATTGAACAAGTCAAGATTCTGATTCATATCCGAAATAATCGAAAGATAATAGTAGTTGTCTTCCCCTAAAACAAGCAGAAAAAGCTTTATAAAATTTATATTCAAAAAAGCTGAGAAATATATAACAACCAGAGCTAATATCCAAAAAGCAGGATTAAAAGAATTTTTCCTGAAAAAAAGAAAAACAAAAAATGCGGCTGAACTTTTATGAAAACATACAGCAATCGAAATAAGAAGAATATATATAAAATATTTTCTCTCAACAAGAAATCTGATTGAAAAGAGAAAAATCGCAATTGCGCAGCTTATTCTTATCTGCACAATATCGTGCAGAGCAAAAGAGGTTGAAATATATGTTACAAGAGAAAGCAAAGGATAAATTGAAATTTTATCAATTGTATAAACTTTCAGCGTAATGCTGATAAGCGAATAAAAAAGAAGAAAAATGAAAAGAGTCGGACTTAAAAATCTGATGACTTTTGCCATAATCTCAAAGCGGTTTTCAATTACTTTATCCGCGTGATTGAAGAAATCAAAATAATTATGATAATCAGCAAGACCTGCCGCATCCGCCCAGAAAAAACGAGAAAGCGCAAAACATAATATAGGAACAAGAAAGAACACAAACGCAGAAAAAGAAAAACGCAATGTTCTTTTATAGTTTTCCTGAACGACAGTCAGAAAAATTCCCATCGCTGTGCAGAACACAAAAATCAGACTTTTCAACATTCTTCAATCACCTTCTGGAAACTCTCAACGGCACTTTCCCAGTTGAATTTCTTTATATTTTCATTGCCGTTTTTTACAAGCCGAATCCGAAGCTCATTGTCAGAAATCAGTTTAATAATATTTTCCGCCAAAGCCTTATAGTCAAAAACCGGGGAAAGAAGTCCAGTCTCGCCATCAGCCACCATCGAAGAAAAACCGCCGTTGTCAGTGCAGGCGACAGCGCAGCCGCAAATCATCGCTTCGGCAACCGTAAGCCCAAAACCTTCTGTGGAACTTGCCGCAATATATATAGAAGAATCATTGTAAATCTTATTATGAAGCTCCTTAGAAGGGCTTTTATAATAAGTAAACCACTTTGGAAAGTTTTCCGGACTGTTGAAAATCCCAAAGACAGAAACATGAATCTGCGGAAACTTGTTGTGAACAATCTCAAGAGCCTTTACAGAATCCTCAAAGCGTTTTTCTGGACGTGTGTGGTACATAAGGCTTATTTCATAAGGATTCCGCTCTTCAATTTTTTGAGAAAGCGTAAAATATGAAAAATCCAATCCGTTGTAAATGAGCATGGCATCTTCGCCTGCACTCCGAACTTTTTCCAAAAGCCACGGTGTTATGACAACTTTTTTCATAGGAAATCTATAGCTTTCAAAAACTTGGGTTTCGGAAAATGGAGGCCATTTTTCGAAACCCTGTATCAGATAGATACAGGACTTCGAAATGTCGAGACTTAAGTCGTGCAAAGCAAACGCGCTGTCAATAAAAGTTGCGACAAGCACATCATAATTATTAAAAATTTTCCTGCTGTAAGAAAAAGAGAATTCCTCTTTTACATTTTTTAATGGAAACCACCGCTGCCGATAAAGTTTTAGAATTTTCAGAGGCAGATATGCAAGCAGTTTCTTTATCCGCACAAGCAAAGAAAACTTCATTCTTTTTGTCATAAAAAGCGGATAAAAAACAGAAACCTTATATCCAAGCGCGGACAAACGGTTTGCATACTCATAGGCGATTTTATACCCGCCGACAGCACCATGAGAAAGCCCCGGCATTATAAAGCAAATTGATTTTTTTGGATTCATATTACATTACCTAACTTTAGCAATTCAGAAACAACATCAGTATTATTTAATGAATTCAATTTCTCATAAGTAAGCTTAGGTAAGTTTGTTAAATCAGAAGTCGGAAAATTAATAAAATTTTCTAGACTTTTTTGTTCCTTTAGAGAAAATGATTTATTCAAATCAACTTCTTTTTTTCTTATATATTTTAAAACGCCCAATTCATAAAAAATCCATGGAGAATTTGTTTCTTTATCCTCTACAGAAGCCTTAGCATTAATTGAGTTTGGCGTATTAATAAAAAATACAAATTTACAAGAATCAAAAGCCTGCATAATTGCATTACATAACATTACATGAACATAAGAGGTAGTTAAATTTCTGTCCTCATAGCTATAAGTAGTTCCACCTTTATCTTTCACATAATGAGATACAAAATCAGAATTATCTATTTGTTTCAAAATTGTATCGGCACTTCCCCAAACATCACTATCAAGAAAACTTGTAAGTTTCAACTTCTCTTCCAACCAGGATTTTAAATTACAAGCAATATTTTCATCTTTATGAGAATGAGATATAAATATATCAGCTGGTTTTATTGGAAATATATTTTCCTGCAAAGATTTTGCATCAATTTTTTGATTTACAATAAAATCCTTTAATCTACAATCATTTTGATTTTCCTCATAATGAGCTGAGTTAAATTTATCAAAACCAACGCAATTAAAACCACAAATCATACAATCCTCCAATTTTTATTATTGAAAAATAGAAACATCCATTCTCAATTTCTTATAAACAACAATACTTACATTTCCCTTTATATAGTCCAAATTAAGTTCTGCACAGGATTTTGTTATTCGCAATGACTCATTTTCTGTAAGTCCAACTCTAGAGAATCCTGTTCCCATAAGAGGAATATATAAGTCCCCGCCCTGACAATTTTCATCATAAAATTTAAATAAAGCATTTAACGCAATTATTAATTTAGATTTACTGCACGATGCCTTATTATGTTCATCAAATTCAGCTAATGCTAATAATAAAAAAATTTTTCCTTTATCATTTTCTGGAGCAATTTGAACTATAGTACCTACTTCAAATCTATTTTCTGATAAAGTCGAATATTTTGACTGTTGTTTTTTGTCAATTTTATATTCTTTCTTATCAATATAAGTTTCTATATCATTTTTGAGTTTATCATTTTTATTTTTATAGAATTTACTTATAAATTTTCCATGTAGAGAATCTGGAGCGACCCTTGGATATTTTATGTTCAGAGATTCAGAATCGACCTCTGTCATAAATTGTGTATCAACAGGAATAACAATGAATTGTTTTTTATTCTTTTTTTGTTTTAAGTTAAAAATATCACCATATATAATTGATAAAGTTGAATTATTTTTTCCCCAAACACGATTTTCTACTTTCAGAAAAGTCAATAAACAAGATAAAATAAAAGCAATAAATACACAGAAAATAAAAAATAAAAAAACTACGGAAAATTTTCCCAATAAACAAAAATTCCAATTTTTTAAAGTAAAATCACCAAAAAAAGAAAATACTGTTAAACTAAATGAAATAATAGACATTTCTACTGCTAAAACAGACTTAGTTTTTTGTTTTATAAAATTTTTATTTAGACAAATAAAATTCATCAACAACTCCTTATTTTTTTAATCCATTCCACAAACGAAGATTTTCCTTCAATGTCTTCCCGCAAGAAAATCCTGAACTTTCAGTTTTATAGCAGGCTTTATAGGAAGCCCATTCAAAATTGAAAATGCAATCTCATCAGAAACAACAAGCCAAGTTGAATATCCGTGTCCGTTTGGCATTCCAGTTACGTCCCAGAACCAGCGGATTCCCAAGCAAGGCTTTTTATCCCATTTAATAGTCACGGCTGCCCAGCGCTCATTCAAATCTTTGTAAACCACATTGTACGGTCCGCTCAAATTTTCCTGCGGAGAATCTATCTGCAAGATTTTTGAATCGTCAGTCAAATCGAAATATTCACCGCCATCTGTTGCCATAATTTTCCTCCAAAATACATATTTCATCTGAAGACAAAAAAAATCCCCAGAACACAAAAACATTCTATTTTTATGCAATTCTGAGAATAATGAAAATATGAAGATTTTAAATTTAAGATTTTTGGCTCAGCCATTTATTTTCAGGCTGAAAAGAGAATTGATTTTAAGCTGTTATATTTCTATTTTAATTTTTCAAAGTTTATAGCGATTCTAAAAACTCGTCCGCAGTATAAACTGGCAAAGATGAATTCAAGAAATCTTTTTTGTTCCGCGTTATTATGCAGTCAAGATTTTCAGACAAAGCGCACTCGTTCTGAAGCCCATCCTCAAAATCCGAAAAAGATTTATTCTTCAATGCGTGAATTATTTTTCCTTTATCAACCGCACAGACTGTAAAGATAGAGCAGAGGTCAAGAAGCAATTCCCTTCGCTCATCATCCGTAAAATCTTTTCGCAAAATATAGAACATATTGGAAATAGAATGTGCCGCAACAAAGCCATGAAGGATTCCATCCTTGCAAAGTGATATAATCTTCTGAGCAGAATCGCAGAATGAAGCTCGCTTGCAGAAGAAATCCAAGAAAATATTTGTATCAATAAGCACGCGAATATTTTTCATCAAGCGCCTCTAAAAGCTCTTTTTTTGGATCTATTTCTCTGGCAATCTTGCCTTTAAGCTTCATCAAGGAATCAAAGGCAACCTGCTTTGTTTTGCAATCAGAGGATTTTTCTTTTACAGATGTAAGATAAATAACATAATTTGCAACAGAATTGAGAGAATCCTCATCCAGTGCTGTTATCATCTTTGTAAGAGCAGCAATATTTTGCATATTCACCTCCCGTAAAAAGCAAGTTTTCAGCGCAGACTCTTTAAGTTCAAAAGATAAAAACAAACAACATTTTTGGCTATTTTTATCTTATCCACATATATAATATAGCACGAAACAGACTTTTTTTCACCCAAATTAAAAACAGAAATGTCAAAGAACAAACATTTGCATAACGCAAAATGTCAAAAATCAATTACCTTCTCAGTTTTCCTCCTGCACTTTATTTTTTCAATTTTATCCATTCCACAAACGGCGAACTTTCTCTAATTTCTTCCAGCCGTTTGTTCACATTCTCAAAACCGACTGGCACGAGCAGTTTTTCAAAATTGCCTAAAAAAATCCGGCTATTTAATCCAAAATCCTCCAGCAGGGAATCTATCCGCACATTCTGGCTTTCAAATTTTCCGCTTTGATGGACTGACAAAAAAGGCTTGTTAAAAATCAAAGAGAACACTGTTCCGTGGAACGAGTTTGTAACAACCGCGCTTGCGTTCCCGTAAAGCCCAAGCCACTCTTCCACCGTCGGAAATGTTTTTTTATGAAAATTGATTTTTTGCGCCTCATTTGCTGGAACATAAACCACTTCAAGATTTTTAGACTTCGCAAATTTTTTCAGTCTACGTATAGAAAAATCCGTGTCGTTTCCTAAAAGATAAAGCAGAATATAGGGCTTTTTTGGAGCAAGACTTTTGCTTGCAATTTTCTTATATTCACCGGAAGAAAGAAGCATTGTCGGGTCTTGCTGAAGCACTGCGTTTTCAAATCCAAGCCCTTTGCAGATTTCAACTCCGTTTTTTTCACGGCAGGAAATAAAGTCAAATCTCGAAAGCTCCTTCCTAAAAAGACTCTCAAATTCCATGTTCAACGAGCTTTTTCCAAAAGAAGCCGCGCAGGAAATTTTCTTTGCAGAATCCGGCGCAAATGAAAGAAGAAACGCTTTTATCTGTTCAGAAACTGCACCATAATTTTCTCCGTAAGTGTTCCAGACCTGATCGCTTCCGGCAATGTAAATTTCAGCGGCAGGACAGCCATCTTCAAGCTCGGAAAGACTTCTGAAAATTTTTGTGGGATTCAAGTTTTTGTCCACGAAATCAGGAAATTTTCTTTTCTCATCATTTTTATTTTCTGATGAAATTTTCCGTGCAATCTTGCAGAACAAGCGGCTTTTGAAATAATGAAACAATGAAAAAAATCCGTTTTTTTGCAAAAGCGATTTATAATAACTTCGCCTTGAACAGCCAAGCGGAATATCAGTTCTAATCAGAAAAGTCTCAAAGCCGAGAGAGCGCAAAAAAGTCTGCAAGGCGAAATTCTGCAAGAGGGTGCCATAATTGCTTCGGGTAATCCAATATGTTATGATGCCGACTTTCATCACCTACTCCATCAAGTCTTTTTTCAACGCCTTGCGCTGGTTTTTCAGGCTGCGTTTTGCGTACCAGATAGGGAAAAGCCCGATTATCAGGTTCTTTATTTTTGTCTTTAGCTTTAAGTCAGCCTTAAGATTTGCGGAAATGAACAGCCTGCGGTTGTTTTTCAGGCAGTCTTTATACAGTTCAATGTTTTCTTTCTTTGAATCTGTCGCGATAATCAGGAACAATGTGAAATTATAGTTTTTCCAGATGTGCCAGTTGCAGGCGTTTATAAGACGCGGTGTTTTTATAACAAGCTCGCTTTTTATCTTGTTTATAGCTTTCTGCGCATAAGTTCCCATTTCCAGACGGTATTTTGTCATCGCAGAATTTTCATTGTTAAGCCTGTAGTTATAAACCTTTCTTCTGCCGACTCCCACGTGATTTGCATACTGTGCGGCAGTTACGATAAAAACCATTCCCTCGCCACTGAGTTTATGCGTAAACGTGATGCTGTTTTTCCTCAGAAACTCCAAACTGTAAATCTTGTTCCAGCAGCCGATTGCAAGATAAGGATAAAGCATTGTGCAGGCAGCTTTTTCAGGCAACCAAGTTTCAATCAAGTCATTGTCAATCTGCTTTCTGTCTCTTGTCGTAAAATTGTTCAATGACATGCCCATTTCAGAATCAGTCTCATGAACAAGGCGAAGCATATATTCCACGCAGTCAGATTCAAGCCAGTCATCGCCGTCCACAAAGACAAGCCATTTGCCGGTCGCAATTTCCAGAACTTTATTTCTTGCAGAGCTTACACCGCCATTCTCTTTATGGATAACCTTAATCCTGCTGTCTTTCTTTGCATATTCATCACAGATTTTTCCGCTGCCGTCAGGAGAGCCGTCATCGACAAGGATAATCTCAAGATTTTTGTATGTCTGATTTACAAGCGAATCAATCAGCTTGCTTAAAAATTTTTCAACTTTATATATAGGAACGCCTATAGAAACTTTTTCTTTCTCTTCCATAACTTATTTTCCAGCTCCTATTTTTCTTTTTCCAAATTCCACAATCTGCGATGCTTCCTTTCTGCACAGAACACAAGAGGCAAGAAGCAACACGGAATTCACCACGTAATTCCAGCCGCCCAACCTATCGTCCAAAAGAACCACAACGCATTGAGCAACAAGAATCATGTAAACCGCGCAGTCCTTTGCAATGGCAACATCCAGCCGCATCATTTTTTTTGCCTTGTACATTCTCATCGCCCAGACAAGTATGTAAGCCGCGGCGGTCGCAACTGCCGCTCCCAAAGTTCCGATAAAATGAATCAAGACGATATTCAGAACAATATTCAAGACCGCACCAGCAACTGTAGAGGTCGCAAAGCTTTTTGAGTCCTTCACAGCCGCGAATATTCCGCCCAAGTACCCCGAAAGAGAGCCGAAAACCACAGAGACAAGCAGAAACGGCACATATCTCCATGCAGCAAAGAAGTCCTTCGCATAAAGAATATGCGCAATAGGTCTTGCAAGGATAATCAGCACCGAACAGACAATGCACATCGCGACATTGTAAAATCCGTACATCTTTGAAAAAAATCCGTTTCTGTCATCCTTGTCAAAATCCTGCACGGCGGAAAGCGTCCACGCCTGGCTGAAAATCAGCTGGAACATTGAAAGAATGGAAGGAATCTTGTACGCCACAGAATAGATTCCGTTCTCAACAATTCCGCACATTGCCGTAACAATATAGCGGTCAGAAACACTGTTCACCCACCAGGAGACGCTGTTCAGGGTCATCGGGCATGAGTACGAGAGCATCTGTTTTTTGAGCGTTCTGTCCTGCCTCCTGATTTTTATAAAGCGGAAAATCTCCAGCGATACGCAGAGATAAAGAATCTGGGAAAGCGTTCCGGCAATCGTGGCAAGATAATAGCCTTTAAGCCCAAGATGAAGCGGAAGCAGAAAGATTATGTTGAGCGCAATCATCACCGCCGAGCAGAGCACGCCGGAAACGGAGACATCCTTTACCCGGTCAAAGCCGCGCGCATAGTTCAAGAGAAGCTGGCTAAGAGCGTTCACCGCGAACATCAGAAAAAGAAAAAGCGGATACTCATTGAAAAGCGGCGCAAAGTTGAGAAAAACATTCGCCACAATAAGCGACGCAAAAGCCAGAAGCGAGTAAAAATAATATTTCAGGCTTATGGAAACAATTCCTTCCTTTGCTACATTCCTGTCCAGAAGAAATACCGTTGTCGCGTCCGAGATGTTCAAAGTCAAAATCGGCACAAAAAGCCCCACAGTCGCGGAGTACAAGTCGTAAGTTCCATATTCGCTAGAAGTGAGCACGCTTGTGTACAGCGGCACAAGAAAGAACGTCAGAAGCTTAGTTCCAAACTGCCCCACAGTGAGAAAAGCTATATTTTTTGCAAGATAACGTTTGCCTTTCATAGAAAAGTCAGTTGAAAACTTCCCTCACATCATATTTTCCTCGCCTATACTTCACCAAAAATTTCACAAGCTTCATCTGCCTTGCCACGCGCTTGAACGAGAAACTTGCGAACAGCCGGAAAAACCATTCAAGTCCGAGGCGGATCATGAACTCAGGCGCGCGTTTTGTGTTTCCGCTCCAGAAATCGACAGCACCGCCGTTTCCGAAGATTATTTTTGCGTTCAGTTTTTGCTTGTTTTCCCAAATCCACTTTTCC
>NZ_DBKJ01000069.1:0-3690 GCF_002297325.1 Treponema sp. UBA753
AACCCGAAGCATAAAAAAGAGAACGGTGCGGCGCGCGGGCAACACCCTTACAAGCATTATCACTTTTTTTTGACATAGTCGAACCTCGATATAAAAAACTTCTATAAAATAACTAAAAGTCTTAAAATGCGTTTTTCCATTATACAAAAATATACGGATTTGTAAAAGTCAGAGCTTTTTAAAAAGACAAACTGAATTTTAACACAAAAAATTATCTTCTTCCAAAAGCCTCAAGATTTGCAAGTCCCCTTTTAAACTGCGGAATTCTTGCGCAGGCTGTTGTATTCAGCGGACTTGTTTCTCCACGTTTAAGAAAATGGTATGCAACACCGGCAATCATCGCACCATTGTCGCCACATAATTTTAATGGAGGAAAAATACAGTTTATTTCTTTATGTTCAGCAAGCATTGCCCTAAGCCGTGAATTTGCAGCAACACCGCCACCAGCAACAACAGTTTTAAGTCCGGTATCTTCTACAGCTCTAAGCAATCTTGAAACCAAAGTTCTGCAAGCAGTTTCCTGAAAAGACGCCGCGATATTTTCAACTGATTTTTCAAAGCCTTCATTTAAAAACATATCAGCCTGATGAATTACAGCAGTTTTTAGTCCGCTGAAAGAAACATCATAACGATGATCGCCTTTATCAAGTTTTGGAAGAGGAAAACTGAACGCAGTCGGATTTCCGTTTTTAGCAAGCTTGTCAATTATAACTCCTCCCGGATAACCCAAATCGTAATATTTTGCAACCTTGTCAAACGCCTCGCCAACACTGTCATCAATTGTAGTTCCCAAAATTTCCAAGTCGTCAAAACCGTTTACTTTTGAAATAATGCTGTGTCCGCCGGAAACCAAAAGCCCAATGTACGGATAAGGAATATCATTTTCAAGATGAGCGGCATACATATGTCCCAGCATATGGTTAACAGCGATGAAAGGCTTGTTTGCAGCCCATGCCAAAGTTTTTCCAAAAGTAAGCCCGACCAAAAGCGCGCCCATAAGCCCCGGACGATTTGTAGCGGCAATAGCATCAACTTCATCAAGCGTCAAATGAGCTTCCTCCAAGCTCTGCCTTACAACCGGAAGAATCCATTCAGCGTGCTTGCGGCTTGCAATTTCAGGAACAACACCTTTGTAAATTTGATGAAAAGGAATTTGAGTTGCAACAACATTGCTTAAAATTTTCCTGCCGTCTTCAACAATTGCGCAGGCTGTTTCATCACAAGAAGATTCTATTCCAAGAACTTTCATATATACTCCAACAGAATGACAAGGCAAATCATCGGTTTTATCTTGTATTCCAAGTAAAATTATTTTTGAATCTGCGAAGGAAAAGCAAACTTGTATCCTTTTTGCTTTAAATACGGATACATATCATTCAAAAGCTGCGGAAGAATCTTTGCAGATTTATCAACGTGGCCAATCATTATAACTTTTCCATTTTTATTTGCAATTCCAAGTCCGCGGTAAATTTGAGAGAGCATTTCATCTTTAGAAATTATGTCGTCTATAAAAACATCACGCTCAAGAATTTTCATATCTCGTTCCAATGCCGCTTGAGGAGCTTTTGTCTGCGCAGAAGTCCTAGAATCCACAAAGAAAATTCCGTTGTCAAGAACAGCATCAAGAACCGCTCCAATTTTCATAACATCGCAAGTTATAAGAGAGCCTTCATGATTATTAAGACCCTTTATCGGACCGATTTCCGCAATATTTTCTGAAACTTGCCTATAAACTTCGCTCAAAGACATATCAGGCAAAATCGCGCCCTCTCCGGGATTAAGCTTTAAATTTTGAGCTTGCATTGGCTGATGAAGCATAAGTTCCTGTCCAGAATTTCTCACAATGGCCGCACAATCTTTTGAATGCGCAAGTTTTGGAAGAACCGCAATCGCAATCGGAAAAGGAAGGCTTGTGTAAAGCTTTAAATTGTAAGTGTCGTATCCGCCGTCATCAATTATAAAAACAAGAGTCGCTCCATTTTTTGCAGGCGGAATCGAATATTTTTCAACTTTTATTTCTTCATTTTTTTTTGCAGGCGGATTTACAGAAGCAATCTTAGGAGATTCTTTTTTTACTTCCGGCTTAGAAACTGGCAGAGGCTTTTTTTCTTCAGATTTTTTTTCAACTGGAATTTTTTTTATTTCAGTGTGAATCTCGGATGGCTTTTGAACGGTTTCTTTTTTTTCAGGCTGAATGTTTTTCGGTCGATTTGTTTTGTTCTCTAAAATTTTATTTTTTTCAGTAGACTTATTTTTTTGTTCATGGCGCAAAACAGGCTGCTCAATATTTGCAACTTTTGGTTGCTTCTCTTTTTTTGGAGACGAAAAAACAAAAGCCATGGAAAGAAAAACCGCGCACAAAAAAACAATCGATGCGGACAGAAGCATAACACTTTTATTGTCAAGAATTATCTTTGGCTTCTTTTTGCGAGGAGTTCTTTTTTTTGCAGTTCTTTTTCGATTTTGTTTCTTTGCAGCCATTTTTATCAATAAAAAATTTTATTAAAACTACAAGTTAGCGTCTGGCACAATCAAATTAAAAATGCGATCCAAATCTTCAGAAGAAAAATAATTTATAGAAATTGTTCCCTTGCTGAATTCGCCTTTCAACTGAACTTTTGTTCCAAGCCGCTCGATAAGTTTTTGCTCAAGCGCCGCAAGATTCGGATCTTTTTTTGGCTCTGGCTTAAAATCAGTTTTTGCAGCCGAAGAAATTCCGCCTTTCATTTCCTTGGCAATATTTTCAGACTGCCTTACAGAAAGCCCCTGTCCTATTATTTTTCCAAAAAGAATCCGCTTGTCAGAATCATTTTCCAAGCTCAAAATAGCACGCGCGTGTCCAGAAGAAATTGAATCTGTAACAAGTGCTTTTTGAATATCTTCCGGAAGCTTTAAAAGACGAAGACAGTTCGCAACCGTAGATCTGTTTTTTCCAACGCGTTCCGCAACCTGATCCTGCGTTAAATTTCCAAGCTCCATTAAATCATAATAAGCCTGTGCTTCTTCCAGCGCATTCAAATCTGTACGCTGAATATTTTCTATAAGAGCAACTTCAAGTTTTCTTTGCTCTGAATATTTTCTAAGCTGAACAGGAATTTTTTTAAGTCCTGCGGCTTTTGCTGCACGAGTACGGCGTTCACCAGCAATGATAAAAAAAGTTCCGTCGTTCGCATCTTCTATTATAACAGGTGAAAGAATTCCTTCCTTGCGAACTGATTCTGTAAGCTCTGCAAGTTTTTCATCATCAAAGTAAGTTCGAGGCTGGCGAGGATTCGGTTTTAAAAGAGCCGGATCAACCCAAAGTGTTCCGTTTTCATCAGAAGAAATTCCAGCCGGAAGATTTAAATTTACAGGGGCCGCATTTTCCTTAAGTTGAACTCCATTTTCAGAAAATTCTTCGGACAAATCAACTTCTTGCATCAAGGCTCCAAGGCCTTTTCCTAATCCCTGATGTTTAGCCACGGCTGATTACCTCTTCTGCAAGTCTCTGATAGCTTTTTGCGCCAACACAATTCGGATCGTAAATGCAAATCGGCTCACCATGGGAAGGAGCTTCTGAAAGTCTTACATTGCGCGGAATAATTGTATTAAAAACAACATCCTTGAAATAACTTTTTACCTGCATAACGACATCCTGCGCAAGACGGGTTCTTGAATCATACATAGTAAAAAATATTCCGCCTATTACAA
>NZ_DBKJ01000014.1:0-4386 GCF_002297325.1 Treponema sp. UBA753
ATTTTATGGAAAGTTCAAATGTAATAAGACTGTACAGCGAAATAGAAATGCTCTCTTACTCCGACCGGGTTTCATTATTGAATAAACTGTTAAGTTCGATTGGCTTCAGTCGCTCAAAAAAGACAGAATCTTCCTCTGAAAATTTTGACAAAGCATTTGGTCTATGGAAAGACAGCGACATAAATATTGAAAATATCCGTCAGAAAGCATGGAGCCGAACATAATGCTGTATCTATGCGACACTTGTATTTTAATTGATTACCTTCGTGGAAAAGAAGAAGCAAGAGAACGACTTTCTAATGATAGGACAAAAGGACTTGGAATGTCTGCTATAACTTATATGGAACTTATGATTGGAGCAAGAAATAAAAATGAAGTTATAGCCATAAAAAAGGCTTTTGCTGATTTTGAAATAATAGAATTGACAGAAGCTATTTCTGTAAAAGCTAGGAATCTAATAGAAAAGTTTGCGAAAAGTCATGGACTTCTAATTCCCGATGCTTTGATTGCGGCAACAGCACTTGAATTTGAAATTCCGCTTTCAACCTTGAATATTTCAGATTTTAAATTTATTCCAAATCTAACATTGGTTTAAGGGTTAAAAATGTCAGATATAGAAAACACATCTGTCCCAAAAAACGAACATTTTTCGGAACAGAAAATACCTCGAAAAAAATCAAAAGCCAACTACACAATTTTAGACAAATATATTGGTGAAAAAACTTTTGATGAAGACTATGCGCTTTTAAGTCATTATATCCAGCTTCAAGATTCCATTGCTGGTGAAAGATACAGAAAAATTCTTGAGCAAAACGGACTTGATGTTTTAAATTTTCCAGAAACAGATGATTTCAATGCAAAACTTGATGTTCCGTTTGGTATACCAAAAAATCCCTCGTTTACTTTTATTGATTTGTTTGCCGGTATTGGCGGATTTAGGCTTGCGATGCAGTCCTGCGGTGGTCAGTGTGTTTTTTCCTCTGAATGGGACGATGCCGCAAAGCAGACTTATTTTGAAAACTATGGAGAAGTTCCATTCGGCGATATAACAAAGCCTGAAACTAAAGATTTGATTCCTGAAAAATTTGATGTGCTGTGCGCTGGCTTTCCGTGCCAGGCATTTTCGATTGCCGGCTATCAAAAGGGATTTGATGATGTCCGTGGAACTTTGTTCTTTGATGTTGCAGATATTTTGGAAAAGCATCGTCCAAAGGCATTTTATCTTGAAAATGTAAAAAACTTGAAATCGCATGATGAAGGGCGAACTTTTGCAAAGATAATGGACGTTCTGCAAAATCGGCTTGGGTATATTGTTGACTCAAAAATTATGAATCCGTGCGAATATGCGAATGTTCCTCAGAACCGCGAGCGAATTTTTATAGTCGGCTTTGATCCGAATCAAGTTGAAATTCCCGAAATGTATTTTCGTAATGGGCAGTTTGAGTTTCCTTTTCCAGAAAAAGTTGAGCTTACAAAAAATATTCATGATGTGATAGATGATTCTATTGAAACGGAAAATCTTTTTTACAAAGAAAAACACCTCTATTACGACAGAATGAAAGATGTGATTGTAAACCCGGACACGGTTTATCAGTGGCGAAGAGTTTATATCCGCGAGAATAAAAGTGGAGTCTGCCCGACTTTGACGGCAAACATGGGCGAGGGCGGACATAATGTTCCGATTGTCCGAACTTCAAAAGGAATTCGAAAATTAACGCCTGAAGAATGTCTTGGATTTCAAGGATTCCCTGTCAATATTCAAAATCCATTCCGATTCCCGAACACAATTGCGCAAAGCAAGAAATACAAGCAGGCAGGAAACAGCGTGACAGAGCCCTTGATAGAACGCGTAGCAAGAAATGTAATTCAATTTGTTAGGGAGAATGAGAGATGACTCATACAGAAAAATTACTAAACTCAATTAAGCCTCTTAGAAATGAATATGAAGAATATTATGATGAACTTGTTTCTGTGTATTCTGCATATTCAAAATTTGATTCGGAATCTATAGACGAATATGTAAGAGATGTTTTTAGAAATTCAAATAGAGCTTTTTTTACGATTTGTTCAAAAGAATCATTTAATAATCTTTCTACAGGGGATAATTGGATTGATTCGATAATTTATACACCTTTAAATGATCATTCTCGTCCTTTTATGAAAAAAGGAGATATTGTTTTTTGTTATAGACAAGGTCAATTTTCTGATTTAAAAGAAGCATTGAGTATGCGAGGTATTTATGCTTTTGGATTTGTTGCTTCTGAGCCAAAACTTTTATTTCCTGATAAAACAGACCATAATAAATATGGAGTTGCTATTTTATTTCCTTTTGGAATGAAAGAGCATTTGGAATTGAGAAATATTCAGTTAAATCCTATTACTATTTCTTTGACGCCTTATAATGGTAACAGAAATGATGCATTACAATACATTCCTGAAAATGAATACTCAAAATCATTATTGGAACAAATTTGTCGAAAGAATCCATATTTAAGAAAATCAATTGAAAATGTTATTGGGAAAAATATAGAAGATAAACCTTTACCAGATGAAATATGGAATATAAATCATAATCTTTCTGAAAACTCTTATACCCCAAATTTCTCCCAAATCATCTACTACGGCGTTCCCGGCTGCGGAAAAAGCAACAAAATTGATAAGAAAACAGGAAGCATTTCTGACGAGCAGAAAATGCGTGTTGTTTTTCATCCTGAATACACAAACGCTGATTTTGTTGGACAGATTTTGCCTGTGCAGACACCTGATGGCATTGATTACCGTTTTAAGGCTGGACCTTTTGCACGAATTTTAAAACGCGCCTTGAAAAATCCTTCTCAACCATACTATTTAATAATCGAAGAAATTAATCGTGGAAACGCAGCGGCTATTTTTGGAGATTTGTTTCAGTTGCTTGACCGAAAAAGCGATGGCTGGAGCTCATACTTTGTTGAAAATTTAGACTTGAATTCGTTTATCAGAAGTGATGATGACAAATATTCTGATAAAAATGTAAAAACGTCTGTCCAAATTGGAAGTCTTACTTTCACAGAAAATACTTCAATCCGCCTTCCTCCGAATCTTTCAATTCTTGCCACAATGAACACGAGCGACCAGAATGTTTTTATATTGGACAATGCTTTTCAACGCCGATGGGATATGGTTCTGGTAAAAAACGAATTTGGTGAGGATTCTGAAAAAGCAAAAACTGAAGAAGAGCAAAAAAATATTGACCGGCAGAAAACGGCACTAATTGAAGGTTCTAAAATTACTTGGGAAACTTTCCATAAAACAATCAATGAGAAAATCTCGCAGTTTTCAAGAGAAAATAATTTTTCAAGCATGATAGACAAGCGGCTCGGCTGCTGGTTTGTCAAGGCTGTTCCTGATGATAAAAATGACATAAACGGAAAATATATTATTGAAGAGAAATCATTTAAAAACAAAATCCTGAAATATCTCTGGGACGATGCGTTCAAATTCAGCCGTGAAGATGTTTTTGAAGATGCTGATAATTTTGAATCTCTGCTAGAAAAAGTAAAAATGGATGCGCCGAACTTCGGAATTTTCAAGAATATTGAGTTTTTTGCTGAGAAATCAGAAAAATCTGAAGAAGAAAATGAAGTTTGACTTTTAAACTATAATTTTCCCAAAAAATGTAATATACTGTCATTATGGATAAACGAAAACTTTTGCAGGCTACAAAAATTCTCAAAGATGCCGGTTGCACGGAAATCTACATTTTTGGCTCTCAGGCGAATGGAAAGGCTGGTAAGAATTCCGATGTGGATTTGGGTGTAAAAGGACTTCCTGTTCAAAGTTTTTTTGGAATCCACTATGATTTGGAAACCGCGCTTAATATGAGAGTTGATTTGGTTGATTTTGACTGTCAAAATGATTTTTTCTCCCTATTAAAACGTCATGGAGAGTTACAGAAGATTGGATAAAATCTGCTGCGTTTATTTTGGAGAGGATAAAAACGACGCTGAAAGTCTTTCTGAAAAATTTGTCGGACTAAAGTGCACTGACGGAAAGCTGAAAATCTATTTTCCTGTGGGCTACAGAAAGCCGGACGAAAAAACTGATTCTCCTGCCGAAATAGAAAAAGAAGTCCGTAAAAACATTTTGAATCTTATTCAAATTCTGCGGACATTTGGGGAAAAGGAGGACAATCTTTCTTCCTCGCCGCTGATTTCAAAAAATCGAAATGTTGCATTTCCAGTTCATGCGTATCTTTTTATAATCCGCGATTTTTTGTCGAACGGCTATTATGTCCAGAAAGAAACGCAGTATTCAAAAAGTCAGGGCGGAAAAGTGAGCTGGAGCCGCACCATAAAAAGTGTCAAGCCGCAGTTTATTGATTTTCAGCCGTTTTATTTTGATTTTATA
>NZ_DBKJ01000083.1:0-12606 GCF_002297325.1 Treponema sp. UBA753
CCAGCATCAATGTGAGCCTGTGATTTAGCTTTTGATACATAGAATCCTGTGCATTCAAGAACTACATCAACACCGATTTTTCCCCAAGGGAGATTTGCAGCGTTAGCTTCCTTGTAGATTGTGATTTTCTTTCCATCTACAACGATAGCACCTGGTTCTTTTACAGTTTTTCCGTCTTCAGCAAGAACGTCATCAATGTGAGAAACTGTGTGTTTTCCTTCACCAATTTTTCCCATGAATCCACCCTGTGCTGTATCATATTTAAGAAGGTGAGCAAGCATTTTTGGGCTTGTAAGATCGTTGATAGCAACTACTTCATATCCGTCAGCTTCAAACATCTGGCGGAATGCAAGGCGACCAATGCGGCCGAAACCGTTAATAGCAACTTTAACCATGGTAAGTTAACTCCTTGAATAAATTATTCTATAGCAACTATTTTATTCTTATTGCAGTTTATTGTCAATAAAGTGTTCTATGTTCTTTTTCAATGTATTTAAAACATTTTTTTTATCCGCGGACCAAAGCGGAGCAATTAGAATTTTTTTTGGACCATCTCCTGTTATTCTGTGGACTACAATTTCAGGCGGAAGAATTTTTAAGCACTCGCAGACAAATTCGCAGTATTCCTCAAGTTCAAAAAGCTTAAAAGGATTCTCTTTGTATTCCTGCGCCATTTTTGTTCCCTCAATAATATGCAGAAGCTGAATTTTTATTCCGTTAAGTCTAGGAGTTAATTCGGAAAGATATTTAACAGTCTGAATCATAAGCTCTTTTGATTCACCTGGAAGCCCGAGAATTATATGCGCAATAACTTCGATTCCTGCTGACTTTAATTTGTAAAAGCAGTTTTCGAATTCTTTTAAAGTGTAGCCTCTGTTTATTTTTTTTGCTGTTTGCTCGTGAATTGTCTGAAGTCCAAGTTCAATCCAGACAGGTTTTATTTTATTCAGTTCACAGAGAAGGTTAAGAATTTCATCTGGAATACAATCCGGGCGGGTTGCAATTGAAAGCGCGACAATTTCTGGGCGTCTGATTGCGCCAAAGAAAATTTCTTTGAGTTTTGCTATTGTAATATTTTTGTTTGTGTAAGTATTTGTGTACGACTGAAAATACGCGATGTATTTTCTTTTTTCAGGCGGAATGTTTTTTGGAAATTTTGAGTCAACTCTTTTTTTTGCTTCTTCAATTTGAATTTCTATTGGCGCTGGCTTTGTCGCAAAATCTCCAGAGCCTCCTTGAGAGCAAAATGTGCAGCCTCCGCTTCCTTTTGTTCCGTCGCGATTTGGGCAGGTGCAGCCAGTTGAAAGAGAAAGCTTGTAAACTTTGCAGCCGAATTTTTCTTTTAAATATGAATTGAGTGTTTTATAGCTCATTTTAACTTTTAGTTGCGTCCGTAAATTTTTTCAATTTGATTTGTGTATTTTCCGTCGTCGCCATAAATTGTTATTGGACTTTCTATTTTTAAATAAGGCTTTGCGCATTTTTCAGATTCAAGCAGAACCATTGAAGCTTCTTTTTCTTTATTTGGAAAAACAAGTTTCATTCTTTTTGGTGCAAGTTTATATTTTTCAAGCAAAGAAAAAATTTGCGGCAGGCGGAAAGATTTGTGAATCAGAAAAAATTTTCCATGGGATTTTAAAAGAGCGGAGGCAGTTTTTATTACGTCCTCGAGCGTGCAGAAAATTTCATGGCGTGCAATGGAAAGGGGGTCGTCCTTGTTTGTGTTTCCATTTGAAACTTCTATGTAAGGCGGATTAGAAACAACTGCGTCAAAAGAATTTTTTTGCAATACTTCAAACGGCTCTTTTATGTCTGTGCAGAATACTTTGATTTTTTCTTGCAGGTTGTTCATCTCTACGCTTCGGCTTGCCATGTCTGCTGATTCTTTTTGAATTTCTATGCATTCAAAATTTGCCTTTGGATTTTTTTCTGACATTAAAAGCGGAATTATTCCTGTTCCTGTTCCCAAATCGCAAACTTTGCATTTTCCTTTTGTATGCGCAAAGTCAGATAAAAGAACTGCGTCAATTCCAAAGCGGAATTCTTTTTTTCCTTGAATAAGCTTAAGAGGTTTTGCATGAAGATTTTCAATTGTTTCGCCAGCTTTAAGATTCATCTTTTTTGATTTGCAGAAATTATGAAAATTGTATTTTTTGTTTTCCAGTTGAAAATATTTTTTTCCGCAGCCTGAATAAAAAGCTCTTTGAGTTTTTCGAATTTTTCATTGCCGAGTTTTCCTTTTATAAATTTGCCGTAGGAAGAATTTTCTGCGTTAAACCAACGTTCGGTTTCTTGCGCGCTGATTTTTCGCTTTTCCAAAATAAATGCAGACTTGTAAAGACAAGAAAAATTATTTTGCTCAAAAATATTTTTTACAGTTTCTTCGTCCCATGAAAAAATCGGATTCATAGTGTTTTCAAAAAACTCTTTTTCCGCCTGCTCTGATTCTTGAAAAAGTTTTTTTATTTCTTTAGGTGCGACTTTTTCTTTAAAAAGTGTTTCTTCAATTAGCTTTGTTAAATGCTGGCCTGAACAAGGAATTCTTTGCGAAATTACAGCTTGTGCATTTTTTTCAAAGAAAGGAAAAAGTTCTTTTGTTCCGTTTTGAACTTCTTCTGTGCTGAAGGAAATGTCTCGTTTTATTTTTTCTATTCCAAAAAATCCGTCGCTTAAAGAGACACAAAGCTCTTCGATGTCTTCTTTTGTAGAAAAAATATCGCGGGCAAAAAATCTGTCAAATTCTACATCTCCAAAAACTGCAATCGAATCTCTTAGCGTGTCTTTTTTTGTGCAGAGTTTTGGCTTGTCTAGTTCTTCAAGTGTTGAAGCGTAGCGTGCCAAAGATTGCATTCCTGCTTGAGTTCTGCATATTCCGCATACTAAGCCTTCTGGAGTTTTTCGTATAAGGTCAAATAAAAGAAGCGCGTCGTCTGCATTTGCAACAAGACATCTATGGAATCTTAAAATATTTACGGCTTCTGTCATTGCATTTCGTATTCCAAGCAAAGTCTGTGCCTTGTTTGTTTCAAGTCTTGCCCGCCAAAGTGATTCACCTTTTTCAAGAACTGAATTTTTTCTTGGACTTTCCGCGGTATATGTAAGATTTTCTCCAGTTTTTTTTAAGCCGTGAAAATGTCCTGCTTCTTTCCACCAGTCAGAAACTGCATTTATGTGCTCTAAGTCTTTTTCTTCGCTATCTTCAAGAATTGATGCAATTTGTGCTTCCCTGCGTGAAAGAATATCTTCTCTGATTTTTGCCTCGTAGCCTTGAGTTGAAGGAGTGTAGAAAACTTTTCCAACAAGAGTGTCCGGCAAATATTGCTGCGCAACCCAATGGTCTTTATAAGCGTGCGGATAAAGGTAGCCTGCTCCGTGTCCGAATCCTTCTGCATCTCTTGAAGCGTCCCGCAAATGATTTGGAACATCGGCATCTTCTTTTTCAACAGAAGACAAAGCGTCAAAGAATGCCATTGAGGAATTTGACTTTGGCGCAGTTGCAAGATACAAAGCCGCGTGTGTTAAAAAATATCTGCCTTCTGGAAGTCCTACACGGTCAAAGGCGGCGGCGCAACTTTCAATAATTGAAATTGCATTTGGATCTGCAAGTCCGGTATCTTCGCAGGCAGAAATCAGCATGCGACGAAAAATAAAATGCGGATCTTCTCCAGCTTTTACCATTCTTGCAAGCCAGTAGCATGCGGCATCTGGATCTCGTCCTCGTAAACTTTTTATAAATGCGGAAATTATGTCGTAATGGTAGTCTCCGTCGCGGTCATAAAGGACAACTTTTTTCTGAATTGATTCTTCGCAGGCTTCTTTTGAAATGTAGATTGTACTTCCAAAACTTGGCGGCCATTTTTCTGGAGTCGTTTCAACTGCAAGTTCCAGCGCATTTAAAAGGCTTCTTGCGTCTCCGTTTGCAGTTTCAATTAAATGCTCCAGCGCGCCTTTTTCAAATTCGACTTTCCATTTTCCATATCCGCGTTCTGTGTCGGCAAAAGTTTGTCTTGCGGCTTTTAGCAAATCTGTTTTTGTAAGCGGCTTGAGCTGAAACACTCTGCTCCTTGAAACAAGGGCTTTGTTCACTTCAAAAAAAGGATTTTCTGTTGTTGCGCCTATTAAAATTATAGTTCCGTTTTCAACCCAAGGAAGAAGGGCGTCTTGCTGGCTTTTATTCCAGCGGTGAACTTCGTCTACAAATAAAATTGTTTTTCTTTTATAAAGATTTTTTTGAGTTTCAGCATCGGAAATCGCTTTTCTAATATCTGCAACGCCTGTGAGAACTGCATTTAATGTAATGAAATTTGAACTTGTGTGGTTTGCAATTACGCGCGCAAGTGTTGTTTTGCCTGTTCCTGGAGGTCCGTAGAAAATAACGGAAGTAAGCTGATCTGCCGCAATTGCCCTTCTTAAAAGCCTTCCTTTGCCTACAATATGTTCCTGCCCAATATACTCGTCAAGAGTTCTTGGCCTCATTCTGGCAGCAAGAGGCTCGTGGGAATCTTTTAAGTTGGAAAAAAGCTCATCCATTTTTCTAGGCTAGTCTCCGTCGCGGTTCCATTCTTTTTGTGCAGGATACCAGGCGTAAAGACCTGTGTCGTCCCAAGAGTCGGAGCTTGAGCGGATTGAGCCGTAAATTGTTGAAGAAGCGTATTCATCAGTTCCTTCTGTTGTTGAATAAGAACCTTCTTTTTTATTTGGATTAAGAACAAAGACCATGAATACGTATTCAGAAATTACAGAGCCTCCATTGCCTGTCATATTTGTAGTGCTGCCGCTTGGTGTGCCTGTTGATTCATCTATTGCAACTCTTGCAAGTCCGCTTGAAGTTCCAAGCAGAATGTAGTCTTTTGCAGCGGCAATAGAAAGAAGTCCGCCAGCGTCAAGATCTACTGAGCTTTTTTCGCCGGAAGTTGTTATCCAGTAAAGATCAGAGTCTCTGTTTACGTTGTTGCTGCTTGTGTAAGTTCCAGTGTAATAAAGACAGTTTGCGTTGGAAGTCATTCCGTAATATTTTGAAAAATAATTGTTGCCATTAAAATAGCAAGCTGAAATTGCATTTGTAGCAGTGGATGACTCATCAACAAATGTTGGATTAGAAACTTCTGTAGGTACGTTGTTTCCGTTCAATTCATAAAGCTTGTAAGTGCCATTGGATGTGGCTCTGACTCTTGCATAAGCTTTTCTTTGATCAACTGAAACTGAATTGTTGTCGTCTACAGAAAAATATTTGTTGTCAAATATTACTTTTGCATTTTCAAAAGAATAGTTTCCGCCGCTGATGTTTTCAACTTTTGTCCAAGCAAGTCCAGTTGCAGGATCTGACTCTGTTGCGTAAATTGTCGCTGTCTTTGGCTCGTTTTCGCCGTCGTCATTTTCAACCCAGATGTAAGTCAGCGCATAAAGATATTGGCTGTCGGCCGCAAGAAAATATGTTGTGGCAGGAATTCCGTTGTCTCCTTTTTCTGAAGTAGGGGAAGTTGTTTTATCCCATTGCCCATTGTAGCTGTTTGTTGATGTCGAAGGCTCGTTTGTCTTGTAAAAAATTTCACCGTTGCAAGTTAAGATGTAGTTCTTGTAGTGAACGATTGAATGCATATCGCCTTGCAAGCCGCTTGAGTTCAGTTCTATTTCGTTGTTGATTGCGCCGTAAATGTCATCGTGGCAAGAAGTAAATCCTACAAGACAGGCAAAAGCTACGGAAAGAAAAATACTGTTTATAATTGACTTTTTCATTTGTTTCCCTTTTGTAAAAATTAGAAATGGTATCTTGCTGTTACGCTGAATGTAAGAAACTGCCCTGCAAAGTTTTCCGCATTGTCGTTGTACCAAGAAGCGAACTGCGGCATAAAAAGATACGAGGCTTCAAGTCCGAGCGACCAGCTTTCTGTAAGACGGAACATTGCGCCAGCTTCCGGTTTTACAACAAGCCCCGGAAAGTAGTTTTTTCCGCCGAAAGATTCCCATGCAAATCCAAGTCCGATTGTGAGCGGAAATTCAAATCTGCCTGCAACCGGCTGGTAAGTGAACGCAGCAATAAATGGAACATAGTTGAATACATGGCTTCCAATTGAAACATTGAATCCAAAGCTTACATCAAATCCAATTGCCATTTTTGAAGTCAAAAAGTAATGGTAGCCCAAAGAACCAATTCCGCCAAGTTTTAGTTGCGAGTCTCCTTTTATGGCACTTTCAAAGTCTGGAAAATTCAACGGAAGGCAAAGACCAAGCGCAATTTTTATATACTGGTCTCCAGGAAGATTCATTCCAAGGTCAAAGCTTATGTCGTCTTCTGTGTATTCGTCTCCGTCTTCGCTGTCATCGCCTGAATTTTCATTCTGTGAGCTTTGCATAAAAGTTGTCCTTGGAAGAGAAGCCTGCGCTGCTGAAATGTAAATTCCTATAATTCCTACGCTCAAAAGCGTAATCAAACGTTTCATAATTTTTCCTTATAACATAAAAGCAAATTCTTCTATGGCAATTTGTTCTGTTTTTTTATATTATGCTTAGGCAGTTTTCAAATGGATTTTTCCTTGAATATTGCCAAGCGATTATACTTGGTTTCAAGGATTTTATCAATCTAGCGGATATTTTGAATTCTGCATCTGCTTTATAAAAAAGAAAACAAAAAAATGGAAGGTTACAGATGAGCGCAAAAATTATAGACGGAAAAGCAATTGCGGCGGAAGTAAAAGCTGATGTTGCAAAAAAAGTTTTGGAGCTTAAGAAAAGCGGAATTACGCCTTGCCTTGCAGTTATTCTTGTGGGAAACAATCCTGCGAGCGTAAGCTATGTTTCAGGAAAAAGAAAAGCTCTTGCGGAAGCCGGAATGGAAGACAGAAGCATAGAACTTCCAGAGTCAACCACAGAGCAGGAGCTTTTATCTTTAATTCAAAAACTTAATGAAGACAAGACCGTGCATGGAATTCTTGTTCAGCTTCCGCTTCCTTCGCATATTGATGAAAAGAAAGTTACAAATTCAATCAGCCCGGAAAAAGATGTGGATGGTTTTCATCCAGTTAATGTGGGCAGGCTTGTTACAGGCGAAAAAGGATTTCTTCCCTGCACTCCAAACGGAATAACTGTTTTATTGAAGAAAATGAACATCGAAACGAGCGGAAAAAATGTCGTGGTTGTTGGACGCAGCAATATTGTTGGAAAGCCTATGGCTCTTTTGATGCTTAGAAAGGAATTCAATTCAACTGTTACAATCTGCCACACAGGAACAAAAAATCTTTCAGAATACACAAAAAAAGCTGACATTCTGATTGTAGCTTCCGGCCGTCCGAACACAGTTACCGCTGACATGATAAAAGATGGCGCGGCTGTAATTGATGTTGGCGTAAACCGCATTCCTGATTCCACAAAGAAAAGCGGATTCAGACTTTGCGGCGATGTTGACTTTGAAGGCGCAAAAGAAGTTGCGGGCTTTATAACTCCAGTTCCGGGTGGAGTTGGTCCTATGACAATTGCAATGCTTATTTTTAATACTTTGGAAAGCGCGGAAAATTTTAAGGCTCAAAATGATTGACATTCAGAGTTCAAAAGACACGCGCGAAATTCCCTTGCAGAAAGTTGGCGTTACAGATTTGAGCTATCCTGTTCAGGTTTTGGACAAGACGGAAGGCTCTCAAAAAACGTGCGCAAAAGTGAATTTGTTCGTGAACTTGCCGCATAATTACAAGGGAACTCACATGTCGCGCTTTATAGAAATTTTCCACCGCCACAGGGAAAATCTTGGAATGAAGCAGTTTCTTTCCATGCTTGAGGAAATCAGAAAAAGCCTTGATGCGGAGCGCGCGTTTGGCTCAATGGAATTTCCTTTCTTTATGAAAAAGCAGGCTCCGGTTTCACATGCGGAAAGCATAATGTGCTACAAATGCACTTACGAGGGCGAGGTTAGTTCTGATTCTAGCAGTTTCTTTATAAAAATTGAAATTCCTGTTACAACTTTGTGTCCTTGCTCAAAGGCAATCAGCCAGTACGGTGCGCACAACCAGCGCGGAATTGTTACAGTCAAACTTAAAAATTCAAGCCTGTTCTGGATTGAAGACGTGATTGAAGAAGTTGAAAAAAGTGCAAGCGGCGGACTTTACAGCATTTTAAAACGCCCGGACGAAAAGTTTGTTACCGAGCACGCTTACGAAAATCCCAGGTTTGTGGAAGATGTTGTGCGCGAAGTTTTTATTGCGCTAAAGAATTTTTCAAAAAGCGAAAAGCCTTTCAGCTGGTTCAGCGTAGAATGCAAGAATTTTGAAAGCATTCACAATCACAATGCCTACGCTTACACAGAATTTAATGAAGCATAAAAAATGCCGGAGCTGCATTGCTGCGTTCTCCGGCACAAGGGGCTTTTAGTTTATGAGTGTCTTTACGTCAACAACGCCGTTTTTTCCGCCGAATCCGTCATCAGTTGTAGCCGGAGCGTTTTTGTCTGTCATCCAGTTTCCGTTTATGATGAACTTGTAAGTAAGCACGCTTTTTTCTGAAACAACTTTTCTGAAGACAAAAGTGTCGCCTTCTTTTTTCATTGTCTTTGCGCCAGACTGCCAGTTTGTAAAGTCGCCTGCAAGAAGAACATTTTTTGCGCTCGGATGCGAGAACGAAAATGTAACTTCAACTTTTCCATTGTCGAGCTTTTTGCAAGCCACATCAGCGAAAACTGCCGCAGAAAACAGTGCCATTGCGGCTGCCATTGCTAAGATTTTTTTCAATTGAAATTTCCTCCTTTTTTCAATCTATGTTCAGAATTTTATAATGACAAAAAGTCTGTGTCAAATAATTTGTAAAAATATTACAAAAATTGTTTTTCTGAATGCTTTTTGTACTTAAAAATCACACTTTTGTTGTATTTTTGCCGCAAATTAAATATAAGTTTTTTCAATTGTGCAATGACAGTTTATTCTTTATAATGGGCAAATGACTTATTTTTTTGAAACTTACGGCTGCGAGATGAACATTGCCGAAAGTGCTTCCGTTGAACAGATTTTAATTTCACGCGGCTGGAAAAAGGCTGAAAATGTTCAGCTTGCCGACCTGGTTGTAATAAACACTTGCTCTGTGCGCGGTTCCGCAGAAGAAAGAATATTCGGGCGGCTAGGATTTTTTTCCGGGCTAAAGAAAGTCCGCTCGTGTGCTCCCGACGCTAAAAAAAGAAACATGGAAATTGCCGCGGAACATGTGCAGAAAAACGGAGCAGTTCCGCTTACCGTGGTTGTAATGGGCTGCATGGCTGAACGTCTTTTAAAGTCGCTTCAAAAGCAGTGGCCTTGCGTTGACTATGTTGTGGGAACTTTTGCAAAAAATAAATTCGGCGAAATAATCCAGGCAGTTGAAGAAGGCCAGAAATATATTCAGACTGACGAAGAGCCTGTCTACGTTTTTGCGGAAACTTCGTATGAAGAAGGAGCGTTTTCAACTTTTGTTCCTATTATGCACGGCTGCAACAACTTCTGCTCTTACTGCATTGTTCCTTATGTGCGCGGAAGGGAGGTGAGCCGTCCTATAGAGCAAATTCTACACGAGCTTGATGTGCTTGCCGGCCGCGGTGTAAAGGAAATAACGCTTTTAGGGCAGAACGTAAATTCTTACAAGGGAGCGGACGGAATGAATTTTCAAGCTCTTTTAAAGACAATCTGCCGCCATTTGGAAAAAACAAATTCTCCTATTGAATGGATTCGGTTTGAGTCAAGCAATCCCAAAGATTTTTCGGACGAGCTTATAGAAGTTATTGCGCAAGAAAAACGCGTTTGCACTGGGCTTCACATTGCGGTTCAGCATGGTTCAAATTCAATCTTAAAAGCCATGAACAGAAAATATACGCGCGAACAGTATCTTTTGCTTATTCAAAAACTGCGTTCTCGTGTCCCAGAAATTCAGCTTACAACGGACATAATGCTTGGCTTCCCCGGAGAAACAGAAGAAGACTTTGAGCAGGCTGCTTCGCTTATGAAGGAAGTGGAATTTGAAAGCGCATTTATGTACTATTATAATCCGCGGGAAGGAACTCCAGCCGCAAAAATGCAGAACCAGATTCCGCTTGAAGTGAAGAAAGAGCGTCTTCAGAAAATCATAGACATTCAGCTTGGAATTACAAGAAAAGTGATGGAAAAGCAGGTTGGAAAAAACATAAGAGTTCTTGCCGACATTATAAGCCGCGACAACGCCAAGGAGCTTTTGGGCAAGACTGAGCAGAACGAGCGCATTGCATTTGAAGCCCCTGTTTCCTTAATCGGAAAATTTGTGCAAGTCCACATAGACAGCCTGAACGGAAACACATTTAAAGGCAGCCTTGTTCAATAGCTTAAAATGTCATTTCCTTGCAAACGAGTTTGTTATTGCCGTGCTTGACACGGCAATCTAATGTAAAATTTCACAGATTATCAACAGGGTTTCTTTTAGAAACATCGCAGAATCAAGCCGGATAATGGCATGGGTGGTTGGATTCTGACAGAGGTATCTTGATAATGACAGGGCTGCTTAGGAAATCAACTTTTAATTGAAAATCAACTGAAAAACTGCTAGAATACGGAAGTTTTCAGGTTTGACATGGAAACAAAATCTTTAATTTAAATAGAGGCATTTTATGAAAAAAGCTGTTGTTTTGGCATTTGCATTGGCGGCTTGCATGGTTCTTCCTGTAAGCGCAAAGAAAAAGTCTGTTCAAATCAAAGGAATAGAAGACCTTGACGGAAAACGCATCGGAGTTCAGGGTGGCACAACCGGAGAAACTTACGTTCAGGAAAACTTGAAGAATGCAAAGCTTTCTTCTTTTAAGTCTGGAATGGACGCTGCTCTTGACCTTATGAACGGCCAGATTGACGCCATTGTTCTTGACGAGCTTCCGGCAAAGCAGATTGTTTTGCGCAACAGCAAAAAGCTTAAGATTGTAGACTCAAAGTTTGCGCAGGAAGAATATTCAATCGCTGTAAAAAAAGGTAACTCATCTCTCTTGGAAGCAATCAACAAGACAATCGCTTCTCTTAAGTCCAACGGCGGATACGAAGAGCTGGTTAACGCATTTATGCCTGCTGACGGAATTGTAAAAATTCCTAGCGACGAAGTTCTTTCTGGAAAAGTTGTAAAGCTTGGAACAAACGCCGCGTTCCCTCCTTTTGAATATGTAGAAGGAACAAAAATTGTTGGCTTTGACATTACAATGGGACAGAAAATTGCAAAGGACTTGGGACAGACTCTTGAAGTTGTTGATATGTCTTTTGACAGTTTGATTCCGGCTCTTTCTAGCGGAGCGATTGACTTTATTGCGGCTGGAATGAGCGTTACAGAAGATCGCAAGAAGAACGTGGACTTTTCTGAGCCGTACTTTACTTCGAATCAGGTTATTATAGTCCGCAAGTAGCTTTTGGAGACGGCTGTGTTTGATTCAATTTACGATACGCTTATTTCCGGGCAGCGGTGGCTTTTGCTTCTGCAGGGACTGGGAGTTACAATTTACATCGCTATTGTTGCGATTATCCTCGGAACGATTTTGGGAGCAGTGTTCGCGCTGTTCAAGATTTCAAAGAATCCTATTTTGAGGATAATTGCGGAAATCTACACAACCGTTATCCGCGGAATTCCTTTGGCAACCCAGCTCATGATTTTCTACTTTGTTGTTTTTGCACCTCTTGGACTTGACCGTGTGCTGGTTGCGACTCTTGCCTATGGAATAAATTCCGGGGCTTACTGCACAGAGATTTTCCGCGCTGGAATACAAGGCGTGGATTCCGGGCAGATGGAAGCAGGACGTTCTTTGGGGCTGAATTACTGGCAGACTCTTACGATGATAATTTTTCCGCAGGCAGCAAAAGCTGTTCTTCCTACTTACACAAGCGAATTCATAGTTCTTATAAAAGAAACTTCCGTGGCAAGCTTTATTGCAGTCATGGATCTTACAAAAGCCGGCGACATGATTCGCAACGCAACTTACAACGCCTGGATTCCGCTTCTTTCGTGCGCGCTTATATATCTTTGCCTTACGCTTGGGCTTACAAAGCTGTTTTCGATTCTTGAAAAAAGGATGGCAAAAAGTGATAGAGACTAAAGACTTGAAAATAAGCTTTGGAGAACTGAAAGTTCTAAAAGGCATAACGCAGACAATAAAGCAGGGCGAAAAAGTTGTGATAATAGGGCCTTCCGGCTCTGGAAAATCCACTTTTCTGCGCTGCCTTAATCTTCTTGAAACTCCAGATTCCGGCTCTATTCTTTTTGAAGGAAACGACATCACAAGCAAAAATGCGGACATAAATCTTGTGCGCCGCCAGATGGGAATGGTTTTTCAGCATTTTAATCTTTTTCCGCATCTTACAGTTCTAAAAAATATCACGCTTGCGCCGGTTAAGCTCAAACTTCTTTCTCAAAATCAGGCGAATGAAAAAGCAATGGAGCTTTTGGAGAGAATTGGACTTGCGGACAAAGCGAACGTTTATCCTTCAACTTTAAGCGGCGGCCAAAAGCAGAGAATTGCGATTGTGCGCTCCCTTGCTATGTCGCCAAAAGTCATGCTTTTTGACGAGCCTACCAGCGCGCTTGACCCAGAAATGGTCGGCGAAGTTCTTTCTGTTATGAAGGAGCTTGCAAAAGGCGGAATGACAATGGTTGTTGTAA